>CAMBRH010000011.1 GCA_945870115.1 Chitinophaga pinensis
AAGAACAATTATACCTTTGCAGTGTTAATATCTAAGATTAGATAATAATCTTTTTCAGTGAATAGTGGTTAGGTTAGGTTAAGAGAGCGATATCAAATTTATTTGATGTCGCTTTTTTTTAATTAATAATTTCTCCTAGCAAAAGTATCTAAATTACTTTTCAACATCAATTTAATCTTGTTTTAATTTCTTTAAACACTTGTAATTCAAAACGTTTTAATCTTCTCCATAACGATTATAAATCGAAGTTTAACATCTTATTCCATAATAGATCCTTTAATTGTTCATAAAATTGAAAAAATGGTACGGTTTTTATTCCTAATTTCAAACTTTTAAAAACGAAAAATATGAATAAATTTTCAAGTCAAAAAAGAATACATTTTATTTTATTAACTTCATTTCTTAGTTTTAATTTTTGCTTAAATTCTCAAATTGAAATGCTTACACCAAAAGAATTGGCTTATAAAGATTCAATCACTAAATTAAATCAACAAAATGCGAGTGTTGCCGCAAGTCAAACTTCTTACAACAGTGGAGTTGATTTTTTTGGTAAAAAAGATTACACAAGTGCTCTAAAGGAATTTCAACATTCGATAAATTCAGATCCAAATTTCACTGCAGCTTATTACAATAAAGGCTTGACAGAAAATGAAATTGGAAAATTTCAAGACGCTTTGACAACTTTAAATACCTTAATCACAAAGGATCCAAGTTATTCAAAAGCATATTTTCAACGTGGAAGAGCATTACAAGGTTTGAATGATTTTTCAAAGGCTGAAAAAGACTACGAAAAGTCAATACAATTAGATTCAAAAAACGCAAAAGCATATTATAATTACGGAACATTGCGTTTTATGCAACAAGATTATAACGATGCAATAAAATATTTTACCAAAACAATTGAATTAGATCCTAACTCTGCATTTGCATATAATGACAGAGGAAGTTGTTATAAAATGTTAGGGAATTACCCAAAGGCAATTGCGGAATATGAAGAAGCATTGAGAAAAAATCCAAATTTAGTTTTTGTTTTAAATAATGTTGGTACAACCAAAAAGAAAGCTAAAGATTACACGGGAGCTTTGGCTGCTTTTAACCGAGCAATAAGCATTGACGCAGGTTATTATTTGGCATTTAATAATCGAGGTGCAACACAATTAGAGCAAGGCCGATTGGATGATGCTGAAAAGGATTTCAAAAAAGCAATCGAGTTAAATGCGAAATATGCTCCAGCTTATTCTAATTTATCTGGAATTTATTTTAAGAAAAAGGATTATCAAAAGGCAAAAGATATGGCTGATAAAGCGATTTCTTTAGATTCAAAATATGCTTCTGCCTATGTAAACAGAGGAAACGCAAATGAAATGCTACGCGACTTAAATGCAGCTTGCGAAGATTGGAATAAAGCCAAACAATTAGGGGCAGAATTAGGAAAAAAATATTATTCATCAAACTGTAACTAGATTCTAAGACGTCAAGACTTTAGGACAATAAGACTGTTTCATCTGAAATTCTTTTGTCCTAGTATCTTAATATCTTAAAATCCTAATATCTAAAATAATGAAAAAAACAATAAACACAATCATATTAAGTTTTATAAGCATACTTGCTTTTTCACAAAACATAGAATTTAAGTCCTCAAATTTCAAAGATTCTGATGCGCTAAAGCAAGCAAAAAGTTCTATTGATAAAGGAGATGATTTTTGGAAAATCGGAAATGAAGCCGTTTTCAACGTACAAGATTATGGTTTGAATTTTAAAAAAGCATTGAAAGAATATTTACTTGCTAATAAATTTAACCCAAACAATGGTGAATTAAATTTTAAAATTGGGGTTTGCTACATTCATTCAAACGATCCAAGTCAAGGAGTTGCATACATCAAAAAAGCAAAAACCTTAGATCCAAAATGTAATCCATTTTTGAACTATTATTATGGTGTTGCTATGCAATTAGATGGTAAATTTACCGAAGCAAAGACAAGTTTTTTAGCCTTTGAAGATGAATACAAAAAAGCAGATAATTTCTCAAAATTTATTGAAAAACGTAAAAAAGAATTAATTATTGCGGAAAAATCCATTGCAAGTCCAATCCGCGCTTGGATTGATAATGTTTCAGAATTGAATACGGGGATGGACGACATGGCGCCATCAATTTCAACAGACGGTTCAGAATTAATCATGTCCTCAAATCGTTCTGGATCGAAAGCAGCAAATGAAGTTGGTGAATATGATTTTGATATTTTTTCTTCGTCATTAACTGATGGCGTTTGGTCTTTCCCAAGAAGGTTAGATGGAAATATCAATAGCACCGATGACGATGTTTCAAATACAATGAGTTATGATGCAACAAAAATGTTAATGCACAGAACTACTGCTGGTCAAAGTGATGTTTATGAATCTAAATTAGTCGGTTCTGATTGGTCTACACCTGTAAAATTACCACAGATAATTAATTCAGCTAAAACGAATGAAAAAAATGCGTGTTACAATGATGATGGTTATAAAATTTATTTTACAAGAGACAATGATGATCGCTCAAGAGGAATGGAAATCATGTATTCAGGAATTCAGAGTAAAGTGAAACAAGATTTTATGGCAGCAACCATGGTGTCATCTTGTAACAGTGCTTTTAATGAAGGTTCAATTTACATGTCAATTGATGGTGAAACGATGTATATTGCTTCTGAAGGATGGGAATCACTTGGTGGCTACGACATTTTTGTATCTAAAAAAGTGCAAGGACAGTGGACAACACCAGTAAATATGGGGTATCCTGTTAATACGCAGTATGATGACTTTTTCTTTTCACCTACAGCAAATGGAAAATATGCTTATATCGCTTCAAACAGAGCTGGTGGTTCTGGAGGTTATGATGTTTACAAAGTAACATTTTGGGGAGAAGAGAAAAAGCCAGTAATTGAAATTGAAGACTTTTTGTTAGCCTCAGTTGCAATGCCTGTAAAAGACAATCAATTGGAAAACACAGTAAGTGTAAACAAAAAATCACTTACCGTTTTTAAGGGAATCACAATTGATGCAATTTCGAGAAAACCTGTGGAAGCTTCAATCGAGATTACAGATAATTCAACAGGGAAAATTATTGAAACTTTTTCAACAAATAGTGCAACAGGGAAATTCATTATTACTTTAAATTCTGGGAGAAATTATGGTATTGCAGTAAAAGCTTCAGGTTATTTATTTCATTCAGAAAATTTTGATATTTCTGCAGGAAGTGATGACAACTTAGTGAACAAAACAATTGAATTGAAAAACATCGCAATCGGAAGTAAAATTGCCTTGAGAAATATCTTTTTTGATTTAGGAAAAGCTACATTAAGAGTAGAATCAAATTCAGAATTAGATCGCTTAGTGAAATTAATGCAAGATGTTCCAACTTTAAAAATTGAAATTTCTGGTCACACAGATAATACTGGTTCTGCATTAATAAACGATGCACTTTCTCAGCAAAGAGCTGATGCGGTTGTGAATTATTTGAAATCTAAAGGAATAAATGCTTCCAGAATGACTGCAAAAGGTTACGGTTCAAATTTACCAATTGCAACAAATAATTCGGAAGACGGAAAACAACAAAACCGAAGAACTGAATTTGAAATAAAGGGAAACTAATTTATATTTAAAGATATTAGACTTAAGACACGAGACTTAAGACAAATTATTCTACTAAGCACGAAGATTCTAGATTGAACTTCGTGCTTTTTTATTTTTAAGTTATACTGCTAGAGGTATTAAATTATGTAAAAGTAAACACAAAACATTTTTTTTGCTAAAATGATTACAATTAAAAGTAAAAAATTGATTTTTGAGTTTGTGTGAATTATTCAACAAATTTTGAAATTTCGAAATTACCTGTGTAGTAACCATTTATCAAAGAGTTAACTCCAACTGTCTCAATTGTATTTTCAGTAAAATTTCCTTTAATGGTGTACTTTTTCAAATTTGCATCATAATTCCAATCACCTTCGACTTCATAATGCGAGCTAAAAACATGTAAAAAGCCACTGACCTCTTTGTCATAAATATTTAAATATGAATCGTCAAAAGAAATTAACCTACCATCTCCATCATTCACTTTTTCAACAACTTGATAGTAGGATGTATCATTTTTTGTTGAATCATAATAACCTACTAAATTGATTGGAAGAGGATCATAATTTACCTTTAAATCATAAAATCCATTGGGCAATCCAATTGTTGGTGTTTTATCTTTTGTGCATGCAAATAAAAAACAAATACAAGTCGAAATTATTATTATTTTCATAACTATTTCTTTTTCGTTAGTGTAAAAGTTCCGTATTGATAAATCGAAAGATTTCCTCCCATACCAAAAGTATATTCAGTAAAGGTTCCATTAATTAAATAGGCTTTCTTTTTGCTATCAAAGGTCCAACTTCCATTTAATTTCAAAGTGCTATTTAGACTAACTAAATATAAATTTCCACTTACTAATATTTGAAGAATTTTAGATTTTTCTTCAATAAAATAAATAGATTTCGAGTTTGTGTGAATTTTTATAATTATTTTAAAAATTTAATTATATTTACACCTAAGAAAAAATCCTATTTGAAAGAAACCAAATTCATAGAACAAAACAAGGAAAAGTGGCATCGCTTTGAGCAGCTTTCTGAAAGTCAATCAAAAGACCCAGAAGAGTTGAGTTCTTTGTATATGGATATTACCGATGATTTGAGTTACGCCCAAACCTTCTACAACCGACGAACGGTGCGTGTTTACTTGAATCAATTGGCGCAACGTGTTTATACAAGTTTACACATTCAAAAAGGAGAATCATTCAAAAAAGTATTTACTGTTTGGAAAGTTTCCCTGCCGTTGGAAATTTACCGCGCTAGAAAAAATTTACTTTTTGCTTTTGTTGTTTTTGCAATTTGGGCGGCAATTGGAGCAATTTCAACACATTATGATCCAGATTTTACAGCAAATGTAATTGGGGCAGATTATGTTAAAATGACAGAAGAAAACATCGCCAAAGGAAATCCTTTGAAAGTGTATGAAACGGACAGTAATTTGGGAATGTTTATTGACATTACTACGAATAATTTACGCGTGGCTTTTTATACCTTTATTTTTGGAATATTTTTCACCATTGGATCGCATATTTTCTTGTTCCAAAATTCCATAATGATTGGAACATTTCAATATTATTTTGCTACAAAAGGACTTTTAATAACGTCTTTTTTAGGAATTTGGATTCACGGTGCTTTTGAAATTTCCGCTTTGGTTTTAGCCGCAGGAGCAGGAATCACGATGGGAAATGGTTGGCTGTTTCCCAAAAATTATTCGCGTTTACAATCATTGCAACTTTCAGCCAAAAGAGGATTAAAAATCATGCTTAGTTTGGTGCCGTTTATCATTCTTGCTGGATTTTTAGAAAGTTATGTGACAGCCAATTACCTCGAACTAGCTGAGTGGACAAAATGGACCTTGATTCTACTTTCTTTTGCGATTATTTTATTTTATTACGTAATTTATCCAACAATTGTCGCTCGAAAATATCCAGAATTAGTGACAGAAGAAGAAACAGTAAATGTTTTTCCTAATTCAGGATTTAATCTGCAAAAAATTAGAACAATTGGGCAAATTTTGTCAGATACTTTTCGTTTTTACAGACTGCATTTTAGTAAGTTTTTCAGAATAAATATATTTGTGGTTTTCCCCTTGATTTTGATTTTAACCTACTTTCAAAATTATTTACACAAAGATTTAATGGCCACAAATCATTATTTTGATTGGTCAAAACAATTAGAAATCATGATGGGTTTTGGTTATGAAACGAGCCAAGATACTTTAATTAATTTTTGTTGGGCATTTATTATTTCACTGCTTTTTATTGCAATATCTTATACGTTTTCGACGATAAATCAAGTATTTACTTGGAAGTCGTTTTTCGCTTTTTTTGTGAAACGAATTTTTTTAGTTTTTGTAGGAAATTTACTTTTATTTTATACGATTTCATACATTCCTTGGTATTGGTATTTTATTATGTTGTTCGCCCTGCCTTTGTTTTATTTGAATGGAACAGTTGCTGGAATTTTAAACGATACGAATGCAAATAAATTTAGTTTAGGCTGGAAATACAGTTTACGATCCTACGGTAATTCGCTTTTAACATTGATGATTTTCACGTCAATTTTCGCTTTATTTTTGCAACCAATTGCTTTTGTGGGAAGTATTCACGATGGAAATTTGTTGGAAGCTCCACCAATTAGAGATTTATTGGATATGTTGGCTGATTTTGTAAAAAGTACTTGCGACACATTTGGATTTGACCGCTGGTTTTGGTCCAATTATGTGCGACAAATTGTTTACATTCTGTTCATTTTGTGCGTCTTACCTTTATGGATTATTTCAATGCACTTTTTGGCTTACAACGAACACGAAAAAGAAAGTGCTTCAGGCTTAAAAAATGAATTTAAAAAATTTGGTAAAAGAAGTAGGGTTAAGGAGAATGATGTTGATTATGAAGAAATTAATTCGGTTTTAAAAGTATGAAACATTTTGCACTTTTAACCTTTATTTTTCTAACCTTTGGAATATTTTCCCAAAAGGAAAGACCTACCTTGCAAAATTTTCAGAAAAATTATTCTTACCAAAAAAGCAAAACTTACAAAGGTCCAGAAAATACGTATAGTGATTCCCCTGCTGAAATGGGTGATGAAAGTGAATCTTCCAGTTCCAGTTCTTCGTCTTCCTCAGGAAATAATTCCTCGAAAAACTATTCTTCGCAACAAATTCAAAAACAGCGTTCAGGAAAAAATGGATCACAAAGTGGAAGCGGAGGTTCTGGAGGAAATGGAAGTGGAACAGGTGGAAACAAGCCTTTGGATCCGGAAATGGGAAAACCAAAACCAATAGAGTTTGACACACCGGATTTAGAAACGCCTGATTTGGACTTACCCGATGTAGATCCGCCTTCAGTGTCAGGAACTTTTTGGAAAACACTTTTGATAATTATTTTGGCTATTGCGGTGATTTTTGTTGTTTATTATATTGTTAAAAATCATAAGCCTAGAAATAAAAAGGTCATTTCAAAAATTACGCAAGACGATTGGAATCCGACATTAATTTCAAAAACTGAGTTAGAATTGCGTTTGGAAGAGGCAATGAATCAAGGTGATTTTAGAGAATGTGTACGAATTTATTTCACCTTTATTTTAAAGGAAATGATTCGCTTAAATCGCATTAAATGGAAAAAAGAATTGACAAATTACGATTATGTTTTACAAGCAAAATCGCAAAGCAATCCCGCTGATTTTGAAGAATCAGTAAGAATTTATGATTTAGTTTGGTACGGAGAATATGAAATTAACCGCGCTGAATACGATAAACTAGCTGTTCACTTGAATAAAAACTACAAAGATTTAGAAAATGCCTAAAAAATTACTCGTCATATTTGCCGCTGTGATTGTCATTTTCACGCTCATTGTTTTGTATTTATTTCAAGACCCAGGAAGTACATCACTTTCGAATAAAGCTTTTGTTTCAACTGAATGGGAAGAAACATTTTCTGTGGAAGATAAAAATCCAAACGGAATTTTCCTTTTCAATGAATTATTAGAATTTCAAACAAAAAAAACCAGTACAATAATCGACCAAGAAATCGATTCATTGAGTTTACCAAAATACAATACCTCTTATTTTTTTATCGGTGATCAGTTTTTATTGAAAACCGAAGAATTTGATTCCATTTTAAATCGCGTTGAGAAAGGTTCAAATTTGTTTATTGCTTACAACACGCTTTCTGATAATATTCATTCATTTTTCTTCAATAAAGCAGAATTTGTTTGGGAATATTCAGATTTTATTGATGTGTATGTTGAAAATAAAAACCTTAGATTTTCTTCTGTATTTCAGTCAGACACAGTTTCTAGTGAATGGAATTTGTTTCCAAAAGACAATATAAAAAAGTATCATTTTGATACCGTAAATTCTGAAAGTTCAGTTCAAAATTTAAGTAATTTTCTGAATTTCAAACGCGGAAAAGGTCATATTTATTTGCACAGTAATCCAAAATTATTTTCAAATTATCAGTTGTTAAGCAAAAATGGATTCGATTATTCGCAATTTGTTGCAGAGAAAATTCCTAAAAATCATCAAATAAAATGGTTAGAAATTGCACGTTATTCTGAAGAAGAATCCATGTACGATGAAGGAGAAGGTTCAGGTCAAAAAGATTCTAGTTTTTTAAAATTAATTTTTGATTCTAAAACCTTAACATTAGCCTTATTAATTTCTGTTTTGGGGATTATTTTATATTTGATTTTCAGAACAAAACGCTCTGAACCATTAATTCCATACATTCCGAAATCTGTAAATCATTCCCTGATTTTTGCCGATACAATAAAAGAAATTTATTACAGACAGCAAACGCCTTACAACATTTTACAAGTAATGCATAAGAATTTTGAAGTGGCTGTTAACAAGCAATTTTTTGTTGACATTTCAAAAGAAAACAACGAGTTGGGATTAAATGTTTTGCACGAAAAATCAGGAATTTCAAAGCAAAAAATTGGGGAATTAATTTCAAAATTAGCGACAAATGATCAAACGCTTGTCAATTTTCAATATTTGGAAGAAGTTTCTAAATTGCAACAAGAATTTTACAAAGAATCAGGAATTATAAAAGCGAAAGTCAAGAAAAAGATTGATTCGAAAGCAAAAAATATTTCTCGTAAAATGTTTATACCATTGATATTAATTGTCCTTGGAATCGCTTTAATTTTAGCTTCATTTTATTTCTTGCATAAAAGTAGGGGTAGTGTAATCGTGTTTTGGCCACTGGGAATTTTATTCCTAGGTTTAGGAATTCGCATGTTTTCACTTCCAATATTGAAATTTGAAAAAGAAACAATTACTTTTTACTTTATTTTTTCGGCTAAAAAGAGATTCAATTTTGAGGAAATTTCAGCCATTGATATCAAAAATAATATAACAGTTTTCACTATTTCAGAAACCCAAAAATTCATTGTCAATCATGCTGATATCAGTATTTTTGATTTAAACAGATATGAACAGATAATAACAACTTTAAAAGAGCCAAAATTATGACAGATTCAACACAAAACGAAGAAAATCAAGCAGAAAACACACCACAAGAAAATCAAGGTGGTAGTTTTTCTAATGAAAATCCGCAGTTTGTTCCACAAACAAATTATGGTTTTGAACGTTCAAACGCAGATTTAATTTGGGTTTCACAAAAAGTGAATCACGTGAGAATGGAATTGAGAAAATTCATCATTGGACAAGAACAAATGGTTGAATTATTAATGACAGGAATTTTCTGCAACGGTCACGTGTTATTGGAGGGAGTTCCTGGAGTTGCAAAAACACTTTCTTCAAAAGTTCTAGCAAAGGCTTTGGCGATTGATTTTTCTAGAATTCAATTTACGCCAGATTTAATGCCTTCGGACGTTCTTGGAACTTCTGTTTTTAACATGAAAGACACTTCTTTCTTCTTCAAAAAAGGACCAATTTTCAGTAATATTGTCTTGATTGACGAGATTAATCGTGCTCCAGCAAAAACACAAGCTGCACTTTTTGAAGTAATGGAAGAAAGGCAAATTACCTATGATGGAACGCTTTATCCGATGGAATTTCCATTCTTGGTTGTAGCAACGATGAACCCGATAGAGCAGGAGGGAACGTACAGTTTACCTGAAGCACAATTAGATCGATTTTTGTTTAAAATCAAGGTAAATCATCCAGATTTAAACCAAGAAACTGATATATTAAAACGATACAGAAATAATATTTCTACTCCAAGTTTGGATTCAATTCAAGCCGTTTTTACAGCTGATGAAATTAAAAAAATTCAAAATTTAATCGAAAAAATAATCATAGAAGATCATTTATTGACTTACATCGCTTCGATTACACACAAAACTAGAAATCACGGAAAAATTTATTTGGGTGGTTCCCCAAGAGCTTCTTTGTCGATGATGAAAGCTTCAAAGGCTTTGGCTGCAATTCGTGGAAGGGATTTTGTAACTCCAGAAGACATTCAATTTGTTGCACCACATGTCTTGAATCATAGAATTATCCTTACGCCAGAAGCAGAAATGGAAGGGACAACACCAGAAGAAGTGATTCAAGAGATTATCCAAACAATTGAAGTTCCTAGGTGAAGGTAGTTATGAGTTATGAATGATGAGTTATGAATTATTGTAATCAAAAAAAGTCTATTCACATTATCATTTCTAAAAACTAAATTTAAAAACATAATATGAAATTTTTCCAATCCTTATATATTTCACGCTTATTTTTTGTACTTCTTTCAGTGGTTGTATTCTTATTTATTTGTGCATTTATTTGGTCTTGGTTTTACCAAATTGGAATCATCGCTTTCGTTTGTTTGTTTTCATTTTTGCTTTTGGATATTATTTTAACTTTTTCGATTAAAAACCCCCTGACTTTAAGCCGAGAAATGATTAAAATCCTAAATCTTGGTGACGAAAATAAAATTGAATTATTCATTGAAAATAATACTAATCAGCCTTTAAACATCAATTTGTTTGAAGGATATCCTGTAGAAATGCAGATGAGAAATAAATCGAACTACATTTTTTTACTTTCAGGAGAAAAAAAGTCTGTTAAATACAATTTCATACCTAAAAAGAGAGGCGATTATTTTTTTGGAGATGTGTTGATTTTTATTTCATCCTTTTTGTTTTTATGCAAACGAAAAATCGATTACAAACTCGAACATAAAGTGGAAGTTTATCCTTCCATTTTGCAAATGAAAAAATATGAATTAAAGGTTTTTCACAAGCAAACACTTTCTCAAGGAATCAAAAAAATTAGACGAATTGGACACAACAATGAGTTTGAACAAATTAAAAATTATGTTCAAGGTGATGACGTTAGAACCGTAAATTGGAAAGCAACGAGTAAGAAAAGTGAGTTGATGGTAAATCAATACCAGGAAGAACGTTCGCAATCAATTTATGCGGTTATTGACAAAAGTAGAAATATGCAATCAGAATTTGAGAACATGACAATGCTCGATTATTCAGTAAACTCGGCATTGGTTTTTGCAAATATTGCACTAAAAAAAGGGGATAAAGCTGGTTTAATAACTTTTTCTGACAAAATAGGAACACAACTAAAAGCAGAAAGAAACGCAAGTCAATTACGAAAAATATTAAATTTATTGTACAACCAAAAAACGCATTTCAAAGAATCAAGTTTTGAATTATTGTATGAATCAATTCACCAAACAGTAAAAACACGGTCACTTTTAATGCTTTACACCAATTTTGAAAGTGAATTTGCCATGCGTCGAGCTTTACCAACATTAAAAAGATTGAATCAAAAGCACGTTTTGGTATTGGTATTTTTTCAAAACAATGAGTTGGAAGAATTAGCTTACCAAGAAATTTCTTCTATTGAAAACATATATCAATCAGCAGTTGCAGAGAAATTAATTACTTCAAAAGTTAACATTGCCAAAGAATTGAAACAAAATGGAATTCAAACTTTGCTAACAAGACCAGAAGATTTGAATATCACAACGATAAATAAATACTTGGAGTTAAAATCTAAAGGTGTGATTTAGGATATGAATCGTAACAATTTAAAAAGAATGTGTTATGATTTAGTTTATAGTATTTTTCCCTTTGAAATTTCAACTTTTAATACTATTTTTGTAATTCACTATTAATAAAAAATCTTGGGAGAAATTATTTTTACTGCAATCGTAACAGGTTTTGTTTTAAGTATCATGATTGGTCCAGTTTTTTTTGTGCTTCTTGAAACTAGCATAAGAAAAGGGATTCGTGCTGCTTTATCATTCGATTTGGGTGTTTTAGTTGCTGACGTAATTTACATCCTTTTCGCTTATGCTTTCTATTCTGAAGTCTCATCTTTGACAAAAGGTGGCAATGAAAGTATCCTTAAATTAATTGGTGGTTCTTTTTTGATAATTTATGGTATTGTAACTTTTATAAAGACACCGAAGAATCATATCGATAAAGATTTAGGAAGTATTACTCACACTACGAAAGATTACATCATGCTGTTCATTAAAGGTTTACTCTTGAATATCGCAAATCCCATGGTGATTTTTTACTGGTTTTCAGTAATGGCAATGGGCGCAAAAATTGAATCACAATTTTCTTTCACAATGCAAATGTTATTTTTTATTGGAATACTTTTAACCGTATTCTTCGGAATTGATGTCTTAAAAATTATCGGTGCAAAAAAACTAAGACCATTTATAAATAATAAAGTATTGAAATCTTTAAGTCACATTACTGGTTCAATTCTTTTTATTTTTGGTTTAGTTTTACTTTTTCAGGGAATACTTTCAAAAATGTAACCAATTCGGTTTTTCCGACTTATTAAAGAAATCATTTCAACAATTATATCTAAAATTTCAGATGTTTAAAACACTTTTATTTCTATTTTTATTTTCTTCACTTACTTCTTTTTCTCAAGAAATTCTAAAAGAAAATTTAACAAAAAAAAAATCGTTTTTTTGGGATTACAATAAAATCAAATTGCAATCCATTGGTTCATACTACAAAGATCCTTTAGGTGAAACAACTTTAAAACACGGAAAATGGGAATATTTTGACGAAAAAGGGAATTCCTTAGAGATCAGAACTTATTATAAGGACAAGTTAAATGGTAAATTAACAATGCTTTATCCCAATGGAAAACCACGATATGTTGGATTTTTTAAAAATGATTTACAAGATAGCAGTTACCAAGAATGGTTTGAAAATGGTAATTTAGCTATTGAAGCATTTTACAAGAACAACGAACTTTTCGGTTTCAAAAAAACATATTATTTAGACGGAAGACAGCAAGCCTTGGAAGAACACATCGATTCTGTAAAATATTTGCAAGAATTTTGGTTACCGGATTCACTTCACACACAGACAGTTAAAAAAGGAAATGGCGTAGCAACTTATTTTCATACTACCAGCGGAATCAAAGAATGGTACACGTATAAAAATGGCTTACCAGATGGTGAATTTGTTGAAAGAAGTATTTATGGCTACGATTTATTAACAGGATTTTACAACGAAGGCAAGAAAACGGGAGAATGGAGAACCTATTATTTTTCAGGAGACTTAGAAAAAATTAGTAATTATGAAAATGATAAACTGACAGGAAAATACCAATATTTTTATGATAAAAATCGCCTAAACGTGGAAGGTTTTTATAAAAATGGAGAAAAATACGGAGTTTGGACTTGGTACACAAACGAAGGGAATCGCGATATGTCAGGAACATTTAAAGATGACAAACAAGATGGAAATTGGACTTTTTGGTTTCCTACCGGTGAAATTTCTTATACTGCACAATTTAAAGATGATAAAAAGCATGGTGTTTGGGATTATTTTTATAAAAATGGAGCCAAATTCAAAAAAGGTGAATTTTCTGAAAATGAAAAAAATGGCAAGTGGGAAACTTGGTATGAAAATGGAACATTACTCATGTCTGGAGATTATATCTACGGTAAAGAAGAAGGAGAATGGTTGAATTATTGGGACAATGGAAAACTTAAAAATAAATCTACTTTCAAAAAAGGACAGTTAAATGGAGAATGGTATTCCTATTATCCGAATGGAAAAATGAAATTACTTGGCTATTATAAAAATGGAATGAAAACCAAATCCTGGGTAGATTTTTATGATAATGGAAGTCCTCAAACAGCGACAACATATAAAATCATTAAGAAAAAATCCAAAATAAAATACGGTCCAATGAAAGGACATTTTGTTTATGAAAGTGTTAAAGAAGGAGCTTATGTCGCTTTTTCTGACAAAGATTTCAAAAAAACGGAAGAAGGTTCATACAAAGCTGGGGAGAAAAATGGAACTTGGACGGCTTATTTTCCAGGAGGAAAAATGCCTTATTCAATTCAAAATTATAAGTTGGGAAAATTAGATGGAAAAATGAAAGAATACGACCGAAAAGGAATGATTATTTCAGAAATCGATTACAAAGATGGATTAAAACACGGAAAAATGAAACTTTACGACAAAAAAGGTAAAGTTATTTCAGAGAAAAAATTCGAATTCGGTTTACAAGTCGTTGAAGGAAAAAACGGAGGATTTTCACCAGGAAAATAAAATTTAAAGTCAATGCCTAAATACAGATTTTTATCAGATGAAGAATTAAAACACCTTGAGGAAGAATTCAAGCAATTTTTGATTGTAAATCATGTCTATAAAGAAGAATGGCAAAAAATAAATGAAAGTGATTCAAAAAAAGCACTTGAATTGGTTGGATTATTCAGCGATCAAGTTTTACAGCGAGTTTATGAAAAAATCACTTATTTAGAAAAGCGAACAAAAGATGCTTGTTTTTTGTTTAAATTTGGAGATGAGGTTTTGGATTTGCTAATTATTCAAACCCAAAACAAGGAAATTGATTTAAGTGAAATCGAAGCAATTCACAGCAATTTAAAATCAAATTTCAACCAATTAGAATTTTATAAAAGTTCAAAAGCATACTCAAAATCGAGGGAATTTGAAATTCATTTGACATTAGAACAAGGAGCAGAATTATCATCAAAAGAATTTTGGGATTTAATCCAACAAATAGTGCAGTAAAAGAGAGCCAAAAATTATGAATAAATTAAAAGAACAAATTTCAACCGTTTTTGGAGAAAAAAATGTTCGCACCATTCAAAAGGAATTTAGTTCTAATTTAGAACAAAAATCAGTTTCATTTATTCAAATTGACATTCAAAAACGCTCCCCGATAAAAGTCTTAATGACAAATGGTTTGAGCGATTATAAAATGCCCGTTTCAGAAAAATTTGCTGGTCGAGAGTTCAACGAATTATTTTTTTGTTTGCCAAGTTATTGGGATTTAGAAGATGAATCAAATAATAATATGTCTTGGGTTTTTGATATTTTAAATCGCTTAAAAAATCATGTTATAGATAAAGAAACCTGGTTTGGAGTTGGACACACAATACCTTTTGCGAATCCGATTCAAAATATTTCTGAAACAATGAAAGAGAAATATTTTTTCTTGACGGATCCTATTTTTTTGGAACAAGAATTAATGCCAATTGAAATTGACGGAAAAACAATCCATTTTTTAGCGATAATTCCAATTTTTGAAGATGAGTTTGATTATAAAATTGGAAAAGGAACTTACAAATTTCAAAAAAAATTATCCTACCACACCGTTACAGAATTATTGGACGATTACCGATCAACTGTTCTAAAAAGCAAATGGACTTTCAGAAGAAAGTAATTAAAGACAAAATGTAATTTCTTCAGTCTTAAAACTCTTATATCTACATGAATTTGAGTCTTAATATACTGATATCTTATTGTCTTAATATCTATTTTGAGACATTCTGTCATATTTTTCAACTCGGCATTTGTTTTGATGAAATAATTTGTATATTTATAAAAAATTTAAAAAAATGAAAAGACCTAAAAACTCAATTTTGATTATTGGTGGTATCTTATTACTGATTTTCTTTAATGGTTGTAGCTCATACAACTCAATGGTTACAAAAGAAGAAGGTGTAACTGCTCAATGGCAACAAGTTGAGGTAGCTTATCAAGCTCGTATGGATAAAACTAAAAATTTATTCGAAATCGTTTTGGCAAATGCTGATTATGAAAAAGGTACCTTAAAGGAAATCATTGAAGCTAGAAGCAATGCTACTAAAATCCAATTAAATGTGGAAGATTTAAATGAAGAAAACTTGGCTAAATTCCAAAAAGCACAAGATCAGTTTGGTCAATCTTTAGGGCGATTAATGGCTATTTCTGAAAACTATCCAAACTTGAAAGCAAACGATGCTTTTCAAGGTTTCCAAGCACAATATGAAGGAATGGAAAATAGAATTGCGACTGAACGTGTAAGATTTAACGACGGAGGTAGAGATTATAATACCTATATCAGACGTTTCCCAAGAAATATTTGGGCTGGATTATTTGGTTTTGAGAAAAAAGCTTATTTCCAATCAGCTGAAGGATCAGAAATTGCTCCAGATATTAAAAGTAGAAGAGAAAACTAGATGAAAGCCAAAGATTTTTTCACAGAAAATCAGCAACAGAACATTGTAAATGCAATTTCGTCAGCAGAGTTAAATACTTCTGGCGAAATTCGTTTACATCTTTTAGATTCTTGTAAAAATGATCCGAAGGAGGAAGCAATTCTTGTTTTTGAAAAACTTGGTATGACAAAAACAGAACTTCGAAATGGAGTTTTGATTTATTTGGCAGTTGCTGACAAAAAATTTGCAATTATTGGCGATAAAGGAATTAACGAAGTTGTAGAATCAAATTTTTGGGATTCAATTCGCGATGAAATGATCAAACATTTTAAAAACAATGATTTTGAAAATGGGTTAATCAATGGAATTCTTCATGTAGGTGAAAAATTGAAAAAACATTTTCCTTATGCTAGTAATGACGAGAATGAATTGTCAAACGATATTTCTTTTGAAAACTAGTTTAAAAATCAGATTTTGTCGTTGCTTAAAGTTTTAAATTTATCATTAGATTGAGCTAACTCAAAATTTAAAACTTTCAAAGCGCCTCAAAATTGAACTTTTAAATCTAATTTTTGGAGTTATTCTAATTTATTAAAAATTATGAAAAATATTTTTCTTTTAAGCATCGTACTGTTTCTTTCCTTTTTTGGAATGTCACAGCGACCAGATATTCCAGCTAAACCAAATCCTCCAAGATTAGTAAATAATTTATCCAAAGAATTTCCAGATTTTATATCTGAAGGCGAAAAACAAGCCTTGGAAGCTAAACTTCAAGCCTTTTCAGAAGAAACTTCAAATCAAATTGTCATTGTAATAATTGATGATTTAAAAGGTTATGAACCATGGGATTTCGCAACTGAATTAGGTGAACAATGGAAAGTTGGTCAAGAAAAAGAAGACAATGGAATTGTTTTACTCATAAAACCTACTGGTGGGAAAGGTGAAAGAAAAACTCATATAGCAGTTGGTAGAGGTTTAGAAGGAGCAATTCCTGATTTAACGGCAAATAATATCGTTGAAAATGAATTGTTGCCAAATTTCAAAGAAGGGAATTTTTATAAAGGAATTAATGATGCAACAAATGTTTTAATTTCTCTTGCAAAGGGCGAGTATAACCATAAAGCTTATAACAAACAAAACGAAAAAGGCGGAGGTTATATAATTGTTATAATTATCATTGCAATTGTAATTTTGTTGATAAAATTCGGTCCAAAGAATAATGGAAGAGGAGGCGGAAGTGGCTTTACTACAGGTTCAGCAGGATTCTTTGCAGGAAGTTTATTTGGCGGAGGTGGCGGTGGTTCATCAAGTGGCGGAGGATTTGGTGGTTTCGGCGGTGGAAGCTTTGGCGGCGGTGGCTCTGGCGGAAGCTGGTAACGTTTGGACATCAGGACATTAATACACTAAGATTTTAGGATGATTAGACAAAAGTCAGAACTAAATGTTTTTGGATATTTGAATTTTGTTTCAAGATAAATTAGAGTCTTAAACCGCGAAGCACCAACAAAGTTAATCCTTGCATTTTATAATCTTAATGTCTATAAAAAAGAGTATATTTACAATAAAATAAAAAATTATGAACGACGCACATTTACATATGGTTTTAAACCATTTTCCGATTATTGGGTTAATAATTGGAACATTAATTTTATTAGCAGGAATTATTTTCAAGTCTGTTGTAAGTAAAAAAATTGCTTTGACAGTTCTTTTATTTTCAGCAGCATTTGCAATACCAACTTTTGGGACTGGAGAAGACGCTGAGGAAGTTGTTGAACATATGTCAACAATGACTGAGCAAACACATCATTTAATTCATGAGCATGAGGAGAAAGCAGAATTTTTTATGCCTTTTATTTGGTCAATAATTTTATTGAGTTTAGCCTCTTTATTTTTTGAATGGAAGAAAAAATCATTTGCAAAATACATTTCAATTTTAACTTTAATCGTTTCTTTAGTTGCTTGCTACATAGCAAGAGAAGTTGGTACTTCTGGTGGAGAAATTGCGCATCCTGAAATTAGAAAAGATTTTAAAATCTCTGAACACGAGGAACACGAAGATTAAAGTCTTGGAGTCCTAAAATCTTGTAATCTTGAAGTCTATAAAAATGGCTGAATTATTAAAAAATGTGTATTCTGAAACATTCTTTGAAATGTTGTCAAAACAAATTAAAGCAGAGATTTTAGAATTTGACGAAAACAAATTTACTGAAGAAATTTTTTTTGATGGATGGGAAACGTTAGAGTTAAAGCAACGAATGACACATATCGCTCAAGTTTTAAGGACTCATTTGAATAAAGATTATTCTCTAGCAGTGAATCAAATTTGTTCAATTATTGATCGTCATAAACGAGAATATTCAAATGGATTTAATTTTGAATTCATGCTTTTCCCAGAGTTTGTTCAACTTTTTGGCTTAGAAGATTTTCCAAATTCGATTGCATCAATTGAAAGAATTACACAATTTACTAGTTGTGAATTTGTTGTACGGCATTTCATTGTAAAATATCCGCAAGAAATGATTTTACAAATGCAAAGTTGGGCAAATCATCCGCATCATTATGTTAGAAGATTAGCTTCTGAGGGAATGCGAACACGTTTACCTTGGGCGATAGGGGTGAAAGAATTGAAAGATAATCCACAACACATTTTGCCAATTTTAGAAAAATTAATTCTTGATGAATCTGATTGGGTAAGAAAAAGTGTTTCAAACTCACTAAACGACTTGTCAAAAGATTATCCAGAAATGGTAATTACATTTATCAAAAAATGGAAAAATCATTCCGAAAAAATTGATAAAGCATTAAAACATGGTTCAAGAACTTTATTAAAGAAAGGAAACTTGGAAATTCTTTCTGTTTTTGGTGTAAATTCTTTGGCAAAAATTGAATTAGCTAATTTTAATTTGAATAGTCCAAAAATTTCATTTGGAGAGGCAATCGATTTTCAGTTTGAGCTTAAAAATTTGGATGATAAAGACATTTACACGCGGATAGAATACAAAGTTTATTTTCTGAGAATGAATGGAATTTACAATTCAAAAGTGTTTAAAATTTCAGAGAAGAATCTTGTGAAAAATTCGAAAATTTTAATTGTAAAAGCACACAGTTTTAAGGAAATTTCAACTAGAAAGTATTATGAAGGAAAACAAAAAATTGCTCTGATTATTAATGGCGTAGAAAGTGACTTACTGGAATTTGAATTATTTAGCTGAGTTCAATTAATCTTTGATTTTCAAATCGCTTATCAATAAAAATAATTTCCTCTATTAAATGGCACCACACTGGAATGGTTTCGAAGCATTTTTTGTAAAATCTCTTCTAAATCCATGATACTCGTCAGTCATATATAATTCTGCTTCCACATGAGATTGATATTTTTCTGGTCCTTTGACGGTAAAATCTAAATTGTCGATTTTTCCCTCAGAATCAAAAGTTGTTTTCTCAAAACTAAAATCAATGTTTTTTTCTTGTTTTAAACGGAGTTGAATATTTTCTAATTCTGCTTTTGAAGTATTCACGCAAATTTTCACCACCACTTCAGTGTCAGAAATAATAAATATTGTTTTTTTACTACTTGTTGAACAGGAGTTAGTTAAGAAAACTAAACTAAAAATAAGGAGAAATTTTTTCATCTGTATTTTTTTTCTTATACAACGAAAAGTAAATCTTTGGTTACAAAAAAGATTAAAAATATTTATGTCTTTCTCTTTTTCTTTTTTGCCGCTGGAAATAAAATATTATTTAAAATCAAGCGGTATCCTGGAGAATTTGGATGCAAACTCAAATCTGTAGGCGGATCTCCAACTCGATGTTGAAAATCTTCTGGATCATGACCTCCATAAAAAGTCCATGTTCCTTGACCGTATTCTCCATGTAAATATTTTGCGGTTCCAAGGGTTTTATTTTCACCTAAAATCAAGACGTTTGGCTTGATTAAATCTTTGCGAAAATCAGTTGTTTGCCCCATAAATCCATCAATAACTTGAGTGTGACATTGTGTTAACATTGTTGGTACCACATCCCATTTTGCAGAAAAATCAAAAAGCGTAAATTTATCGATATTTTCGGGCATTCGATGTAAATCTGTTCCATCGATATTAGAATATTCATAGGTAAATGGATCTTTCACTAATTTAAATTTATCGAAAGCCAAAGTGTTGTTAAAGTCCAATTTTTCTTGACAATCTGGATTTGAAGGATCTCCATCAAACATACTTTCGCAGATATCTGTTTGGTGAGCAGCTAAGCAAATATCATAACTATCTGTTCCACTGCACATTGTAAATAAAAAACCTCCACCAACGACGAAATTTTTAATATTGTTTGCAACCGCTAATTTTAAATGAGAAACTTTGTTGAATCCCAACATTTTTGCATCCGCTTCCGCGTCAATTACTTGTTGTTTATACCAAGGTGCGCCTTTAAACGAACTGTAAAATTTTCCGTATTGCCCTGTAAAATCTTCGTGATGTAAATGCAACCAATCGTATTTTGGCAGAACTCCCATAATTATTGCTGAATCATAAATTTTATCATAGGGAATTTCTGCATATTCTAACACCATCGTCACAGCATCATCCCATGGCATGGTTCCTTTTGGAGTGTAAACAGCAATTTTTGGTGCTTTTTCTAATTGCACAATTTCTTGATTTACCTCTGGATTTGAAATCTCATTTTTAATTGTATTTACTTGTCCGTCAGTGATAATTTGATATTTCACACCACGAATAATCAGTTCTTCTTCCACTTTTTTAAGGTTCGGGCATAAAAATGAACCACCTCTGTAATTTAATAACCAATCAATCACAACATCATTTTCTAACATCCAAAAAGCTATTCCATAGGCCTTTAAATGATTCGTTTGCGTATCATCCATCGGAATTAAGATTTGAGAACTTCTTCCAGAAAAACTCAAAATTAGAAAGATAAATAAGGCTAATTTTTTTTTCATTGAGATAAAATACGGTTAATTTTTCATGAAAGTACTACTAATTTCGTACCGAAATGCAAAATTCTTTATAAAAAAAGTGAATTCCGTTTCAATTTCCATATGTGACTATTCATGCTACTAAATTATAAAATATATTTTTAGAATAATCAAAATTTATTTTTTCTCAAGGGTTTTTATTTAAAGCATGTTGAAAATAAGTTATTTGAGTGTTTGATTCTCCCTTAAAATTTGTCTTTTTTGCAATAAATTGTCTAATTTACTTGCTATTATATTTATTTAAACCTCTTCCCCAAAATGAATAAGGTTCACAAAAAGAATAATCACAATTTAACTTTTTAACATCTTTTATGCCCGAAAATTAATTTTATATTAGAAAAGTTATTGAGAATATTGAGTTTGTGTATGGTAGAAGTATTCTCTATCGAAATGGCAATGATTCAAACGGTTGGCATGCAGATAACGAAAAAGAATTGGGTAAAAATCCATTAATTGCTTCCTTGAGTTTTGGAGAAACTAGAAGTTTGATTTAAAGCATAATCTCTCAGGAGAAAAATTAAAATTCAATTTGCATCACGGAAGTTTGCTTATTATGGGCGGAGAAATGCAGCATTTTTGGAAACATCAAATCGCAAAAAGCAAAAAAATTGAGAAAGCAAGGATTAATTTGACTTTTAGGAAAATTGTTGGGTGAAAGGATGTAAAATGAAAATTTATAAAAGCCTTTATTTATCTTTATAATGCCCCATTGCAGAAACAACAAAAACAGTGACAATTTCTTCATCTACACGATAAATAATTCTATCTTTTTGAGTTATTCGTCTTGACCAATAAGAATTCATTTGATACTTGAGAGCTTCTGGATTTCCGATACCATTAAAAGGAGTTTCTGTAAGTTCAACTAAAATTGAATTGATTTTTTTGATTGTACTTTTGTTTCCTGATTTGAAATGTTTTACAATATCTTTTTCAGCTTCAACCGTTATTTCAAGCCTAAACTTCCCCATACATCATTTGGATCAATTGTTTTAGTTCTACCTAATTTTATGTCTTCTTCGGCTCTTTTTATTTTATCTTCAAATTCTTTTCCATAAGGTGACTTCTCCTCAGCAAAAGCAGCGTAATCTTCTTTAATTTCCACAAAAGATAAGGTTTTGATGAATTCTATAAATGCCTTAGCCATTTTATCGTCCTCATTCACTGTAAAAGTTGTCATTTGATTCTGTTTTAAGCAAAGTTAAAAAAAATAAAAGATTATTCAAAATAAATTGTAGAATGTTGTTTATCTTGCTTTTCGAGATCTTTGCGTAATTTCCTGCAAAAAATTTGATTTTTTTTATTTTGTTAGAGTTTGAATTTCAATTTCTAATGTTTCACAAATTATGTTGAGCATAACAATTGTTGGATTTAGAGTTCCTTTCTCAATTCTATAAATTGTACTTTTATCAATATTACAATAATCAGCTAAACATTGCATACTCATGTTTTTTTGAATTCTACTTTTCCTAAGATTATTACCTATTTTAAGAAGAAATTCTTTGTTTTTATCCATGATTTCAAATCAACTGAATAATTTAGTTTTAAATGTGTGCGTATATGCATATAAATTTGTATGTTTGTGAAAAAAATATACTAAAAATATGAAACCTGTAAAACCTTTGCTTTCATTTATATTGCTTATTTTTATTTTAAATTCTTGTTCCATTGAAAAAAGAACTTTTAACAAAGGATATCATATACAATGGATCTCTAAAAGAATTTCAAAAGACATTATTTCCTCTATTGATAAAAATGAAGATGAAGATGAAAGACAAATGAATATAGAAGCAAAATATACACCCATTGTTTCAAAAATAGATTTTGCACAAATGGATATAATTGATGAGCCAAATCAAATAAATCAAGAATCTAAAGTATCTTACAAACTAAAAGAACAGTTAATACCTCCAGTTGATGAATGTGATGTTATTTTACTCAATAATGGAGATGAAATTTCAGCAAAAGTAATTGAGATCGGCATTAATGAAGTTAAATATAAAAAATGTGATAATATTAATGGACCTTTATTTACAATCTCAAAAAATTCTATTTTTTCTATAAAATACAGCAACGGAAGTAAAGATGTATTTACAAATTTAGATAAGAAATCAAGCAATACAAATCATCAAAACAATAATACTTCAAATAAAAAGATAGGCTTCGCAATTGCTAGTTTGATTTTAGGGATTTTGGGATTTGGAATTTTAGCAGTTTTTTTTGGATCCGTTCAATTAGATAAAATCGAACGTTATCCAGATGAATATGGAGGTAAAGAAATGTCT
>CAMBRH010000012.1 GCA_945870115.1 Chitinophaga pinensis
TAGACAAAGAAACCCACCTGTTACAAGCGGAATTGCCATGTTTGTTAATAATTTGAGTGTTGTTTTATCAAATAATTTCATGCCATTTTTTGTAGCTTTTCTTTTGGAAAAATAAAAAGCAGTAACAATGGATAAAATCAAGACACTCGAGCAAATCAAAGCAACAATTTTTATTACCTGAATGTATGAGTAGGTGACAAGAGAAACTGATCTCGAATAATCTAGGTAATTTTCCAAGTATGAATTTCCAATGTAAGCTCCAATTAAAGCATAAATCCCAGCGAAAACTCCGGAAAAACCACTTAAGGAAAGGAATTTTGATGATTCTTGCATCATTTTGCGGATGTCTTGGATCGATTCTAAATGTTCTTTTTGTGTTGACATATAAAAGTACTTTGAGATGCAAAGTTAAATTAATAATTTTAATGAGCAAATAAATTTTTGTTTTTTTAACAATTTATTTTTTTAATGTAAGTTTAGTTATGCATTTTTCACCACATGGCTGAACTTTTTCACCTCCGCCAAGGTGGATAGAAATATAGAAATCATAGTTTTGGGTGATTTTTTAATTGATTTTTGACATTTCATTATTTTAAATAAACAATTTATACAGTTGTGTCAATCATCATTTTTACCTTGATTTAATTTTGTTTCTTTGTTAAAAATCTAAAATGAAATTAATCTTTTTATTTTTCAACTTACTTATTTTGCAAGTTTATGGACAAGTAAATTGTTCTAATTCGCCAATTAATTTTACAGGTTTTTGTTATGAATACCATGAAGATGGAAAGATATCATTTATAAAAGAATTTAAAAATAATGAGGCAGTTGGAATTTGGATGAAATTTGATAAAAAAGGAAATCTTGTTTCACAGCTAAATACAAAAGATAAAAAAGATTCTTTGAATTTGATTTATGCTTTATACAATGAGGAAGTCTTTCAGCAACTTGAAGAAGAAATTGTTGTCGATTATGGAGATGATCATTTTGCATTTTTTCTAGAGGGAACCATAAACCAATATGTTTCTAAAAACTTTAAATATCCAGAATCTGCCTTAGAAAAAGGAATACAGGGGAGAGCTTATATCAAATTTTCAATTGAAATTGATGGAAAAGTTTCAGAGGTTAAAATTATGCGTGGAGTACCAGATTGTCCAGAATGTGACATAGAAGCTCTTAGATTAATTAAATCTATGCCAGATTGGATTCCAGCGGTTAAAGATAGAAAAAGGGTAAAAAGTTACTTGCAAATTCCAGTTATTTTTAGATTGCAATAATCTTTTAAAGATTGAAAAACCGATTCTTTTAATTTTTAGCATTAATTTAAACTCAAATCTTCAAACCAACAACGCAAACGTCATCAGTTTGTTCGATTTGTCCTTTCCAATCTAGGAAAACTTTTTCTACTTCACTTTTTTGTGAAGACATTTCTGAATTTACATTTTTCAGCAGTAATTCTTCAAAAGCCTTGTATTTAAACTTTTTTTCTTTTGGTCCACCAAATTGATCTGGAAAACCATCAGAAAATAAATAAACTGAATCGCCTTTCTGAAGTTGAAATTCTTGAACAGAAAATGGAATGTCTTTTTTCGGTGATCTTCCGACAGGCATTTTATCAGGTTTCAAATTAATAAGTTCATTTTCTCGCACAATCCAAAGGGGATTATTTGCTCCAGAAAAAGTTAATTTATTCGTGTCTAAATTGATTTTAATAAAAACACAATCCATTCCATCATTACCACCAGTGCCAGTTTCATCTTGTTTTAGTCCTAATATCAATATTTTACGGACAAAATCTAGTAATAAATTTGTTTCTTTAATTTCCTTGCTGAAAAGTGCTTCGTTCAATAAAGAGATATTCAGCAAACTCATAAATGCTCCTGGAATTCCATGTCCAGTGCTATCTGCGACACAAATATAAATTTGATTTTCGATTTTATTCGCCCAATAGAAATCGCCACTAACAATGTCTTTAGGATTAAAATAAATGAAATATTCCTTAAAACTAGAACTAAAAGTTTCTTCGCTAGCTAAAAATGATTTTTGAATTCTTTGCGCATAATTTATTGAATCACTTATTTCTTTTTGCTTTTCCTCAATGATTTCTTTTTGTTTTTCAATCTGTAAATTTTGTTTTTGAATGAGTCTAAAACGTTTGTATAGGAAAAATGAAAAAATACAAACCAACATAAAACCAATGATTCCAAAAATGATAATGAATCTTTGCTTGCTTGCTTTTTCATCAGTAATCGCTTTTTGAACAAGTTTTTCTTGTTTTAATTTCGCTAATTTTTTATCGTTTTCATACTTCAATTGTTGTCTAATAACTTCCGACTTATTTTCATCATTTGTAATTTTATCTCGCCATGCAAAATGTTGGATCAGTGTCAAATAGGCTTTTTCAGTATTTCCATTTTTGAAATATATTTCATGCAGTAAATTGCTTACATTTTGTTTATCGACAAGATAACCGTGTTTTTTTGCCAATTCATACGCTTTTTCACCCAAAGATTGGGCTTCCTTATAATTTTTTTTAAGGAATTCAATTTCACTTAAATTGATATATGAGTAAATTAAAAAGTCATTATCTTTGTTTTTTTGTTTAAGATCTAATGTTTTTGTAAAATAAAATTTGGCTGAATCAAGTTGATGTTGTTCCATAAATACAAAGCCAATATTATTTAAAACAATGGCATAACTTTCAACATTATTGAGGCTTTTAAAAATTTCCGCACTCTTTAAATAGTTTATTTTTGTAGAATCATAATTCTTCAAAAGCGTATAAACATAAGCTATGCTATTCAAGGAATTAGCCATTCCCTTTTTGTTATTCATTTTCGTTTTAATAGCCAAACTTTTGTAGTAGTAATTTAAGGCTTTAGGATAATCACCCATTAGATCGTACAAGCTTGCTAAATTTTGGAGCGAACTAGCAATTTGTCCATAACTGTTAATTTTTTCTGCTAATTTTAAACTTAGAGAATAATACTTTAATGCTTTTTTTATATCTCCGTTATTTTCAGAAATAAAACCAAGGTTATTGTAATAAGTACTTTTAAAATCTTTAAATGTATCTTTATGAATACTGTTTTTCGCTTTAGAAAGATAGCCATTCAAAACTTCATTGAAATAGCTTACCTCCGATTCTTTACAAATTTCAATAATACTATTAGTTATATGAATTTTTGTAATTATCGGATAATCCTTTTTAAGTTCCTTTCTAAGCGAATCAATATTTTGAGAGAAAGAAAATTGATATGTTAAAAAGAAAAAAAATAAGAGTAAAGATATTTTTTTGTTCAAAGTTTAAATTTTATTTTTTAAAAGGGAATTTATAAGAATTCATATCAACTTGATATAGATCCATGCTTGATTTTAATTGATCAATTGTGAAACTTGCAAATACAATTTTTTTCAATGTTTCATAATATTTGAAATGAGTGTCATCGTTTACTGAATTTATTTCCATTCCCAAATTAATTGGTTTTGACCATTCTTTGCCCATATTTTCTGACACATAAATATCATAACCGCCCATTCCTAAATGTCCATCAGAACTGAAAAATAGATACTGTCCGTCAGGTGAAATAAATGGGGTGGTTTCTCGCATTGCTGTATTGATACTATCTGACACAGGTTTTGCAGTTCCCCATTTTTTGTCAACTTTTGTAACAACATAAATATCAGTCATACTCTTATCTCCCTTTCTATCAGAAACAAAATACATGGTATTTCCATCTGCAGTTAAAGTCGCTGAACCATCAAAAAATGAAGTATTTATAGATTTATTTTGAATCACTTTTGGCGAAGCCCATTTTCCTTTTGTTGTCATTGAAATTTCGCTAATATCTGATCCATCTGTTTGTTCTTTCAAGTCAGTAGCTGTTGTATTTAAAGTCATTAATCCGCTTAAACCATCTTCTTTTATGTAAGAAATACAATCAAATCCATTAGAATTAATGCGATCTAATTTATTGCTAATACTGTCCCATTTTTGTTCTTCTTCGTTCCAAATAGCTCTGTAATTATCTTCAAAATACTGTTCATCATCTGGATTGTTTTGACCGCCAGTTGTATTATCTCTTCGAGATGTGAAATACAATACTTTTCCTCCTTTCAATAAAATTGGTGCGTATTCGTGATATCCCGTATTTATTCCTGGCGCAAAAAGTATAGCTTTATTGACTTTTAAACTATCAATTTCCCTCTTTACAAAATTACATTCATTTATTCTTTCGTTGATTGATAAATCTTTTAAACGTGTTTTTGGTAATTTTTCAAGACAGTAATTAAAGTAAAGTAGGGCAGAATCAATGTTATTTAATCTGTGATAAGCGGAAGCTAAAAGTTCAGCATCTTCGACACTTTTTTCTTTTCTCATTTCTTCTGCTTTTTTTCCATATTGCAAAGCATAACCAAAATTATTCATTCTTAAATGACACATTCCAACCCAATATGGACAATTTGGATTGTATAAATCTTTGTTGGAGGCAAGTTTAAATTTATTTAAAGCTTCCCTGTATTTTTGTTCTAAAAAAAGTGCTTTTCCTTCTTCCAGCATTAAAAGTGCAGAGGTTCGATCTTTTACTTTTGTTGTAGAATCTTTTGGAGAAATCGAATTTGGATTTATATTCGCATAAACACTTTGAAAACAAAACGTTAATAAACTTAAAATTAAAACCTTCATATTCATTTTTAACTTTTTTAGTGACAATTTTTTATAAAATTAGTTATTTTTTCAAACCTACGACTTTATTCATGGCTAAAGTTGCGGCAACACATGCTAAAATGGGAGCGAAAGCAGCACAAAACCACAGGAAAAAATGTGTAATAAAATTGCTAATTACATTAATTGGTGCTTCAAAAAAATGATTCCAGCCAAATAAATAGCTCAAATTTACAGGAACAAGTATTAGCAAAGAATATACCAAACCAATTCCGATTGCTAAACCTCTGTGTTTGCGGATGAAAATGATACTTTCGTTCACAGATAATTTTCTTCTTTCATTGATATAATCGATAAAACTAAATCCATAATAGTAAAAACCGATTAAATAGGTGACATAAAAAACGGGACTTTCGCTTGGATTTTCCCAACCGATAAATGAAATTATTAAAACAATTAGAAAGAAAAAATAGTACCACATAAAATTTCGAGTAACAATGATTACAGCTCTTTTTATGTCTGAAATAAATTGTTTTTTGCTGAAATGATATTTATTTCCAGTGACTATTTGTTCGGTTTTTTGGGAAAGAAAAGCTAAAAGTGGAGAAAGTAAGGCAACAACTAAGTATTTTGAGAAATTCATCAATAAAATGGCAATTGATATTTCTACAAAAAGCTGAATTATGTACCAAACAATGTCATTCATGGTATGAACTTCCATCGAAAAAACATGACTTTTTATGCTTGAACCAATTTGATAAATTCCCAGCATTAAAATAGCAGGAATTATCCCGTACCAATACAATTTATGTTTTTTAATAAACAAAAAAGCCTCCCAAAAAGAGCGAATTCCTATAATAAATTCTTTTAAAATGAGCATTGAAATTGATGAAAATCTAATTTTAGTTCCAACATCAAAAATAGTAAAATTATGTAGTTGAGCAATTTTCTAATTAGACTAAATCGATATAAATCACGCTTTTTCGTTAAATCTTCTAAGAAAAATAGTTACTTTTGCACAAAAAATGATAAAATGACTTTAAACGAATTAACAGCAATTTCTCCAATTGACGGGCGATACAGATCTAAAACGAATGAATTAGCAAAATATTTTTCAGAATTTGGATTGATTAAATACAGAGTTAAAATCGAAGTAGAGTATTTTATTGCTTTAATTGAGTTAGGAATTAAACCTTTAGATAAGTTTCCGAAAGATAAAATTGCTAGTTTAAAATCAATTTATTTAAATTTTACTGAAGAAGATGCACTTTGGATTAAAAATACTGAAAAAACAACAAATCATGATGTAAAAGCGGTTGAATATTTCTTAAAAGAAAAATTAACACTTTTGGGTGAAACGGAATTTTTAGAATTTATTCATTTCGGTTTAACTTCTCAAGATATTAACAATACAAGTATTCCTTTATCTTTAAAAGATGCCCTTTTTGCTGAGTTTTTTCCAATGGTAAATGAATTAATTCAAAAATTAAACGACTTAAAATTTGAATGGAAAGACATTACAATGTTGGCGAAAACACATGGTCAGCCAGCAACACCAACTAAATTAGGTAAAGAAATTCAAGTTTTTAGTGAGCGTTTGCAAATTCAATTAAGTCAAGCGATTGCAGTTCCATTTTCTGCAAAATTTGGAGGGGCAACGGGGAATTTTAATGCGCATCATGTTGCTTATCCATCGGTGAATTGGGTTGAATTTTCAAATCATTTTGTGAATGATATTTTAGGCTTAAATAGAAGTCAAACGACAACTCAAATCGAACATTACGATAATTTAGCTGCACTTTTTGATGCTTTGAAACGCATTAACACGATTATCTTGGATTTAGACCGAGATATGTGGACTTATGTTTCAATGGATTATTTCAAACAAAAATTAAAAGAAGGGGAAATTGGATCTTCTGCAATGCCGCACAAAGTAAATCCAATCGATTTTGAAAATTCTGAAGGAAATGTTGGAATTGCAAATGCTTTGTACGAACACTTAGCTGCAAAATTACCAGTTTCAAGGTTGCAAAGAGATTTGACAGATTCAACTGTTTTAAGAACGATTGGTGTACCGATAAGTCATTCATTATTAGCGATCAAATCAACATTAAATGGTTTGTCAAAATTAGTTTTGAATGAAAGTGCTTTGGGAAAAGATTTGGAAAATAATTGGGCAGTTGTCGCTGAAGCAATTCAGACAATTTTGAGAAGAGAAGGATTTCCAAAACCCTATGAAGCTTTGAAAAATTTGACGCGTAAAAATGAAGCAACGACAAAAGAATCTGTTCATAATTTTATTGATACCTTAGAAATTTCAATAGAATTAAAAGCGGAATTAAAAACAATTTCTCCTCAAACATACACAGGTATTGATTTAGTGAAATAAATTGCTTAATATTACATTAAAAATCGTCTTTAAAATACCTTTATGAAAAAAATTCTAATTTTAATTATTGTCCTAAATTGTGCTTTTTCATTTTCTCAATTTGATGTTAAATGGAGTGAATTAGTTGCTGTTAAAGGAAGAGTTTCAACTGTTTTACCTGTTTCATATTCTGATTTTTATACAACACGTTATTCTGGTCCAAGAATGTTTCCAACTTTATATTTGACGAAACATGCAAATTTTTCAGTTACATCAAGAGGAAAATTAACAGCAAAATTAGAAAACGGAGTTGGAATTATTGAAGGATTATCAATCATAAAAGACATTCCTGTAGTTTTTATTTCGGATAAAAAAGATGGTGAAAATAGACTTTATTATCAAAAATATTCCAATTTATGTGAACCTTATGGTTTGCCAAAGGAAATTACATCTTATAAAATGCCAAAAGGGTGGAAACGAAAAGGAGAATTTTACATTCATTTTTCTGATAATAAAGAGTTTTTCTGCATTGATTATGAAATTCCAGGATCGAAAGAAGAAAAAGATAAATTTGGATACAAAGTTATGTCAAGTGAATTTGAAGTTATATCTGAGGGAGAATACGAATTGCCTTATGAATCAAATTTAGTCTCAATTTCAAATAATTATTTATCAAATACAGGCGATTATTTTTTAGCGGCAAAAGTTTACAAAGAAAACGGCGAGAAAAAAATGTTTAAATCGCGTTTAAATTTGGATAAAGTTATTTTAATGCAAGTGACGCCAGATGGTTTGGAAGAATTTGATTTGGAATTTAAAAATGGAAAAACAATTTCCGATTTAACTTTTTCTTCTGACAATAAAAAATTGATGTCTTTTACTGGATTATATGGAGAAAGTGGTTTTGGAGGTATAAAAGGTGTTTTCTTTTTTCAATTAGATTTCAATAAAAAACAAATTATCAATGAAGGTTGGAATGAATTTGGTAAAGATTTTATTACTGAAGGTTGGTCAGATCGTTCAAAAGAAAAAGCTGAAAAGAAAGCTTCTAAAGGAAAAGGCGAACCAGCTTTATATGAGTATGATGTACGAGACATTCAAACGCTTAAGGATGGAAGCTTAATAGGAATGTTGGAGCAATATTACGTGGTTGTTCATACTTATACAGATCCGAAAACGGGAGCAACTTCTACCACTTATACCTATTATTACAATGATTTAATTGTATACAAGATTAATAAAGACGGAAGTTTTGATTGGATGAAAAAAATTAAGAAAACACAAGTTTCTACAAATGACGGAGGTTTTTATAGCTCAATTGCAAGTTTTGTTTCAGGAAATAAATTAAATATTTTGTTCAATGATAATTTAAAAAATTATGATGAACAAGGTAAATTTATTGATGTTGACAACCGATTTTACCCTGCTAGTTATCGCAAAAAAACAAATACTGTTGCACTAGTTGAAGTAGATTTAGAAGAAGGTGAAATTGACAGAAAAACGTATTTTGATAGAAAAGAAACCAATGCTTATGCTGTTCCTAAAAAATTCTTAGTTGATTATACCAAAAATGAAATGTTGATGGTATTGGTTTACGGTAAAAAAGAGAAATATGGTGTTTTATCTTTTGAGTAAAAACTTACAAATTTTCAAGTAAATTTAAAACATAGGTTTTTTTTCGTTGAGAAATTGGAACTTCAACATCATCTGACATTTTTAAAAAACCGCCATCTAAATTGATGTATTTCTTGACGTGCTTGACATTTATTAAATGGCTATTGTGAATTCTTTCAAAGCCTAATCCTTCTAAAGTTTCTTCAAAAAATTTCAAAGTTTTAGAAGATAAGGTTTTACTTTTATCTGTGAAATAAATATTGGTGTAATTTCCATCTGATTGACAACGAATGATTTCGTAAATTTCATAAAAACTAATTCCATCTTGTGAAGGAATAGCAATTTTTTTAGGTTTATTGTCCTTGACAGTTTCTAACAAATTTGAAATTCTAAGCGTATCTTTATATTCTAGTCGGATAATTTTTTGAATAACATCTTTTAATTCTAAAATATTCATTGGTTTTAACAAGTAGTCAATAGCATTGACTTTTAGTGCTTTAATTGCATATTGATCATACGCAGTAAGAAAAACCAATTTAAAATCAGTGAATTTTAAATTTTCTAAAACATCAAAACCTGTTCCATCTCCTAGGTTAATGTCTAAAAAAATTAAATCGGGTTTTAATTCCTCAATAGCAATTCTTGCAGTTTCAACAGAATTAGCTTCACCGATAATTTGAATTTCATTAGAAAAGGATAATAAAGCAAAAGTCAAATTTTCTCTCGCATATTTTTCGTCATCAATTATTAAGGTCTTGAATTTCATAGTATAAATGTAATAATTAAATTGATATTGGTTCAATAATAATCTTCTGTTTTCATTAAAACTATAATTTTTGTTCCTATAGAATTATTATTTTCATCGTATAAATCTTCAATTTCGATAGAACTTTTAATGTTGTTAAAATTATTTAATCGTTTTTCAGTAATTTCCATTCCAAGGGAATTATGGATTCTATTGCGATTTATAGTCTTTGATTTTTCTCTTCCAATTCCGTTATCCTTAATAGTACAAACAATAAAATCATCCACTAATTTAAATGTTATTTGAATTTTACCTTCTGTTTTTAAAGCTTGAATTCCATGTATAAGAGCGTTTTCGATAAATGGTTGGAGAATTAAAGGTGAGATTCCGAGCAAAGTTGTATTAATTTTTTGATCTATAATAATCTCAAAAGAATACTTATTTTCAAAACGCAATTTATTAATTTCGAGGTAATTAGTTAAAAAAGAAATTTCTTGATCTATTGGAATTAATTGAACTTTTGAAAACTCCAAAATTTGCCTTAGTAAATTAGAAAATCTTACTAAATATTCATCTGCTTTTTCTCTGTCGTTTCGATATAATCCTTGAATTGTATTGATTGAATTAAAAATAAAATGCGGATTCATTTGCAGTAAAAGCGCTTTTTGTTCTAATTCTACAAATTCCTTTTGAAGAGAAATCTCACTTTTTTCAATTCTTAATTTATCATTTTCTAGCGTTAAAAGTTTTTCTTTTAATGCCAAATTTTTACTTATCTTATTCAATTGGTATTTGATTGAAAAATATATTATAAATAAGGAAAGAGATACAATAATTAAAATAAACCACCAGGTTTCATAAAAATATGGCCAAATTGAAAAAGAATAAATGATTGGTTTAGATTCATTTTTAAAAACATCAATCGCAACAATTTCAAGTTGGTATTTCCCTTTATTTAGAGAAGGATATTCCAATTTTGGACGATTTGTATATTTCCAAGTATCATCCAAGCCTTTTAACCTATATTTATATGAAATTTGTCCCAAAGATTTATATGAAAAACCTTGAATATTTATTTCAAAATTATTTTGGTCTGCATTAAAAACTATATTATTTTTCAATTCTACTTTTTTATGATTAACCAAAATTGATTTCACAATTAGTGATGGAATTATTTTTTTTTGGAACAATGAACTTTGTGAAAAATAGCATATTCCCTTTGATGAAGCTAAATACAAAGTGTCATCATCAAATAGCAAATCATTAATAGAGTTTTCAAGTAATCCATTATTTACAGTGAAATTTTCTGCTTGTATTTCAATTTTGTTTTTATCTTTTTTATAAGAAATTTTTGACAAACCATTTAAGGTTCCAATCCAAATAGAATTTTTTTCACCCAAAGAAATACTTGTCACATAATTAGATGGCAATCCATTTTTTGTCGTAAAACGATACACCTTGTCCTTATAAATGGCAATCAAACCATTTACAGTTGAGGCACACCAGATTATTTCATCAGGTGTTTTTTTTACGGCAAGGATGTTTTTTTTTAAAAACTTTGAAAAGTTTAATTCTGTGGTTTTATTATTTTTATATTGTTTAACTCCAAAAAGCCCGTAGATATAAATTTCGTTTTTAAACACGTAAATCCCACTTGATTTAATGTTTTTTAGCACGACATACTTACTTTCCAAGGTTTTATAATTGTCTGTTTCAAATAGATCCTTAAGATGAAACCTTGAAAAACTTCCACCACCAACAAGGTAAACTGAATCTTTTTTAGTTATGTAAAAATCTTTTACTGCAAGTTTAATTTCTTTTAGTATTTTTCCATTTAAATCTAATTTTGAAAAATACAAACCTGAAGATACATACAGGTAGTTTTTGTAAATTTGAGCTTGTTTAATTATTCCAAATCCATGATTTTTACTCAATTGAATTGTTTTAATCTTGTTAGAATTTATAAGTGAAAAAAGACTATTTTCAGAACCAATAATTTTTTGTGAATTAGAAATTTTTAAAATACTAAATGAGTTATCAAAACCTAGATTGTTATCTTTATTCAAAAAATGAATGTCTTGATTTATTATTAAATAAATTCCATTCTTTAATGTTGTAATCCAAATATTTCCATCTCGATCTTCATTAATAGATGAAATTGAAATCCCTTTAAAAAAATGATTATTTATTGCTGAACTTTTTGAATTAGTTTTTTCATTTTTCCTTGCTAAATTTTTTAATTTAAAAAATCCGCTGGAGGTACCTATCCAAAAATAATTTTGAAAATAATTCCCACATTGAATCGAATTTTCTTCATCGCAAATTTCATACTCTTTTGTTTTTTTTGTTTTATCAGAAAACTCATAAATCATTTTTCTGACAAAATACAATACTGTTTTTTCGGAAGAAAATCCTTTTGAACCAATGTGAATATTTTGAGATGTTTTGCTAGAATATATTTCAGAATTTGTAAGATTTAATAGTATGTTTTTTTTAAAATCAGTTGTCAAAGCGATCACTTCATTTTTTTTGTTTTTTATTAAGGCAGAATAAACAACAGAATTCGACTTTACAATTGAAACTTTATTTGCTTTATCAATTTTATATATTTTAAAGTAAGTCAGATAAAATAAATTTCGATTTTTATCTTCCATTATTTTTAATCCCGGGCCTTCAAAATCAATTTTGTTTAAGAAAGAACAATTTTCCTTTGAATAAAATTTTCCATTTTCATAAAAACTTGGTTCACCATTATAACTTGCAAACCAAATTCTATGCTTAGAATCTTCATAAATGTCAAAAAATTCATTGTCTGAAAGTCCATCTGAACTTGTGAAATTTTCAAATTCGCTTCCATTATATCTCACAATTCCTTTATCAGTAGCGAACCAAATATAACCTTTGGAATCTTGTAAAGAGTAATATACAGTATTACTAGGCAAGCCATTTTCAATATTAAAATTATGAGAAACAGGATTTTGAGCAAACGAATAGTTTACAAAAAAAGTGATCAAAAAAAGTAAATATCTAATTGTTTTCAGAGTGGTTTTTAAAATTAATTTATCTTTTTTTCTATAAGAATACAAAGTTTTTTGCTTTTTGGATTTAAAAATAGTTAATTTGCACAACATTTCGTTGATCTTTTCATAAAATTTTCAACTTTTTTAAAAATAATTCTATATCCATGGCTAAAAATTTAGTAATAGTTGAGTCCCCTGCGAAAGCAAAAACCATTGAAGGTTACTTGGGTAAAGATTTTGTAGTGAAATCAAGTTATGGTCACGTTAGAGATTTGGCTAAGAAAGGTTTAGCGATTGATATTGAAAATAATTTTCAACCAAATTACGAAGTAACTCCTGATAAAAAAGCAATTGTTTCGGAATTGAAAAAATTGACTAAGGAAGCTGATATTGTATGGCTTGCGACGGATGAGGATCGTGAAGGAGAGGCAATTTCTTGGCACCTTTACGAAACTTTAGATTTAGCAAAAAAAGAAACGAAAAGGATAACTTTTAACGAAATTACAAAAAATGCAATTTTATCCGCAATAGATAAACCAAGAAATATTAACATTGAATTAGTAAATGCTCAGCAGGCTAGACGTGTTTTGGATCGTTTGGTTGGATTTGAACTTTCACCTGTTTTATGGAAAAAAGTGAGACCAAGTTTGTCAGCAGGAAGAGTTCAATCGGTTGCTGTAAGATTAATTGTTGAAAGAGAAAAAGAGATTAATGCATTTAAAAATGAATCTTATTATAAGGTACAAGGAATTTTCTCAACTGGAAAAGATAAAATTCAAGCAGAATTAAATAAAAACTTTGATTCATTAAAAGATGTGCAAGGATTTTTGGATTCTTGCAAAGCTGCAAATTTCGCTGTGGAAGATGTGCAACAAAAACCTGCAGTAAAAACGCCATCGTCGCCATTTACAACATCAACTTTGCAACAAGAAGCAAGTTTAAAACTTGGTTTTTCTGTTTCAAGAACAATGTCAGTGGCCCAACGTTTATATGAAGCAGGAAAAATCACTTACATGAGAACAGATTCTGTAAATCTTTCTCAAACAGCTTTAGACGGAGCAAAAGAAGAAATTACAAGAGCTTACGGAGCAAATTATTCGAATCCGACAAAATATAAAACGAAGAATTCAAACGCTCAAGAAGCCCACGAAGCAATTCGTCCAACTGATTTTTCTTTGCATTCAATTAGTGGTGAAAATGAGGAAGTTAAATTGTATGATTTGATTTGGAAACGTTCAATTGCTTCACAAATGGCACATGCAAAATTGGAAAGAACAACAATCAAAATCGCTTCTTCATCTGTAAAAGAAATTTTTCAAGCTAAAGGCGAAGTTATTAAGTTTGATGGTTTCTTGAAAGTTTATTTAGAATCAAAATTAGAAGAAGACGAGGAAGATGAAGATTCAGGGCTTTTACCTGACGTTTCTGCTGGAGATGCTCTAAACCGCGATGTAATCAAAGCTACGCAGCGTTTTACACGTTCAGCACCACGTTATGTGGAAGCTTCATTGGTTAAAAAATTAGAAGAATTAGGAATCGGTCGTCCTTCAACTTATGCACCTACAATTTCAACGATTCAAAAACGTGGATATGTAGAGAAAATTGAACGTGAAGGAGAAGTGCGTGTATACGATTATTTGGAATTAAAAGGTACTTCAATAACTGAAACAAAAAAATCTGAAACAACTGGAAAAGAGAAAAATAAACTAACTCCAACAGATATTGGAATTGTTGTTACAGACTTTTTAGTTGAACATTTTGATCGAATTTTAGATTATAATTTCACTGCAAAAGTGGAAGCACAATTCGATGAAATTGCTGAAGGAATGATTGAATGGACAAAAATGATTCACGATTTTTACAATCCATTTCACTTAAGCGTTACAGATACTTTAGAAAATTCCGACAGAGCAACTGGAGAAAGAGAATTAGGAATTCACCCAGTTTCAGGAAGAAAAATGATTGTTCGAATTGGTCGTTTTGGTCCAATGGTTCAAATTGGCGATGAAAAAGAAGATGGTGAAAAACCACAATTTGCTTCTTTGAGAAAAGAACAATCAATTCAGTCAATTACTTTAGAACAAGCTTTAGATTTATTCAAATTACCAAGAACAGTTGGAGAATTTGAAGATTTAGTTGTGAAAGCAAATGTTGGACGTTTTGGACCTTATTTACAGCATGGAAAAGCATTTATTTCCTTGAAAAAGGAAGATGATCCAATGACTGTTGATTTGGCAAGAGCAATTGAAATCATTGAAACAAAAAGAATTGATGATGCCAATAAAATCATTAAATTGTTTCCAGAAAATCCAGATGTACAATTATTAGTTGGACGATGGGGACCATATTTAAAAATTGCTAAAGACAACTATAAATTGCCAAAAACAGTAGTTGTTGAGGATTTAACTTTGGAAGAATGTTTGGCAATTGCTGAATCTCAGCCAAATGTTAAAAAAGCTGGTGCAAGAAAAGCTGCTGCCACTAAAACAGTTGCTGCCAAAACTCCAGTTAAAAAAGCTGCCGTAAAGAAAGCTCCAGCCAAGAAAACTGTAGCGAAGAAAGTTGTGGCGAAGAAGAAATAATTAAATGCCTGTAATTGTATTATCAACAACAATCAAAGCAGATATTCAAATTTGTTTTGATTTATCGCGAAGCATTGATTTACATAAACTTTCAACTGCAAAAACGAAAGAAGAGGCAATCGAAGGAATTACTTGTGGTTTAATTAAACAAGGTGAATTTGTAACTTGGGAAGCTACTCATTTTGGCATCAGGCAAAAACTAAGATCTAGAATTACAGCTTTTGAAAACCCATTTCATTTCAGAGATGAACAAGAAAAAGGTCCATTTAAATTTATTAAACATGACCATTATTTTGAACAAAATGCAGATTTTGTAATAATGAAAGATGTTTTTGAATTCAATTCGCCTTTTGGGATTTTTGGAAAAATATTCAATAAATTAATTCTAACTACTTATTTAACAAAATTTTTAGTAGAACGAAATCAATTAATCAAAGAATTTGCTGAAACAGAAAAATGGAAATCAGTTTTGAATGAAATTAATTATTTGTAAAAATAAAAAAGTCACAAAAAATAATCTTGTGACTTTTTTCCTTATAATTTAACTTTAAATGATCTAGATAATTCCTGAATTGAATAAAGTTTTTACAATGATTTTTTCATCGTTATGTCATGATGCCGTAGGAGAAAAAGCAAAGCTTTTGAAGAACCAACAATAGTGCAATGATAAAGGTTTATAACGACGGATGAAATCCTTCGTAGAAACTATAAATGAATTGTTTTTGGCGAGAGTTTTTGATTAAAAACCATGACAAAAACTTGCTAAAATTAGAACGTCGGGAGGTTCTCAAGCAATTTAATTTAGATTCAATTAATCTTATCAAATCCAGTGTATTTTCTCAATATTTCTGGAATTAAAATTCCATCTTCTGTTTGATTATTTTCCAATAGAGCAGCAACAATTCTTGGTAGAGCCAAAGCTGAACCATTTAATGTATGGCACAAAGCTGTTTTCTTATCATTCGTTTTATAACGTAATTTCAAACGATTTGCTTGAAAAGTATCGAAACGAGAAACAGAACTAACTTCTAACCATTTTTCTTGTGCCGCAGAATAAACTTCAAAATCGTAGGTCATGGCAGAAGCAAAACCTGTATCTCCACCGCAAAGTCGTAAAATTCGGTAATGTAATCCTAATTTTGATAACAATTGACGAACGTGTTCAACCATTTCATTCAAAGCTTTTTCTGAATTGTCTGGATGTTCAATTCTAACGATTTCAACTTTGTCAAATTGATGTAATCGATTTAATCCACGAACGTGAGCACCATAAGAACCAGCTTCTCTTCTAAAACAAGGAGTATATCCAGTAATTTTTATTGAGAAATCTTCGTTTGGAAGAATTACATCTCTGTAAATATTTGTCAAAGGAACTTCTGCAGTTGGAATTAAATATAAATCATCTTCTTTGATGTAATACATTTGTCCTTCTTTATCAGGCAATTGTCCTGTTCCAATTCCACTTGCTTCATTGACAACCAATGGTGGAATAATTTCTTCAAAACCTGCTTTTTCTGCTTCGTCTAAAAAGAAGGAAATCAATGCGCGCTGTAATTTTGCACCTTTGCCTCTGTAAATAGGAAATCCAGCTCCAGTAATTTTTACTCCTAATTCAAAGTCAACCAAATTATATTTTGAGCAAATTTCCCAATGTGGAAGAGCAACACCATTAAAAATATGTTTACTACCAACCTCTTCAATTATTTCATTATCTTCTTCACTTTTACCAATTTTCACCAATTCATTAGGTACATTTGGTAATTGATACATCAATAATTTAATTTCTTCTTCAAGCGTATTAACTTTTTCTTTTAAAGATGATTCGTTTTCTTTTAAACTTATAGTTTGTGTTTTTGCTTCGTTCGCTTCAGCTTGTTTTCCTTGTTGAAATAATTCGCCAACAGATTTAGAAATTTTATTTAATTCCGAAGAAATTGTTTCCAATTCATTTTTTGTAGTTCTCCAAGATGCATCTTTTTCAAGAATTGAATCTACAATTGGAGTTACATCCAAGTTTCTTTTTTTTAATCCTTCGATAATTCCTTCTCTATCTGTTCGTATGCGTTGTATTTCAATCATTTTTTCTTTGTTTTTTTAAGAATTGCAAATATAAGTAAAATTAATTTTTTGAGCTTTGATTTCAGTAAATTTAGTCTAAACCTAAAAAGTATTAGATTCTTTTTGACATTCTAACCAAAAATGCTCTTCATTATCATACATGAATTTTTCTTTGATTTTAAATCCAATTTTTTCTAATACATGAATAGATTTTAAATTGTTTATATCAGTAATTGCGAATATTTTTTCTTGCTTTAATTTATTAAATCCGTAATTTAAACTAGCTTTAGCTGCTTCAGTAGCAAAACCCTTTCCCCAATATTTTGGCATAAACCGATAACCAAGTTCGTAAAAGTTTATGTGATGATTTAATGCCTCTTTATATAACTTTAAACCACACCAACCTATAAATTCATTTGTTTCTTTTAAAATTACAGCCCAACGACCAATTCCATTTTCAGCGTATTGTATTTGAATAAATTTTATGATCTCTTGAGATTCTTCTAGGTTCTTTACAGGGTTATTTCCCAAATAAATACAAACTTCAGGATTAGAATCTAATTCAAAAAGCGCTAAATCATCCGCTTCTATAATTTCTCTTAAAATTAGTCTATCGGTTTCTGTTTTTATTTCCATGAGATTTTTTTTTCAAAATTAGTGAGAATATTATAGTATTTTGGACTATTTTTTCATTTGAATGAACATTTTTCTATTTTTTGACCTTATATTTGCAGAAAATTTAGAAAACGATTATGGCAATTATAATTACAGATGAATGCATAAACTGTGGGGCTTGCGAACCAGAATGCCCAAATAATGCAATTTATGAAGGTGGTGCCGAATGGAAATATTCTGATGGCACAAGCTTAGCAGGAATGATTACTACTTTAGATGGCGATGATATTGATGCAACGCACGCTCATGAGCCAGTTGATATGGATGTGTATTATATCGCCCACGAAAAATGTACAGAATGTGTTGGTTTCCACGATGAACCTCAATGTGCTGCAGTTTGTCCTGTTGATTGTTGTATCGACGATCCTGCTTACAGAGAATCTGAAGATGAATTATTGGCGAAAAAAGATTTTATGCATTTATAATTTTTTATTGTAAAATTATTTAGAATCAATAAAAATAGTTATCTTTGAAAAACAAAAATAATAATTAAAAATAAGAAAATATGGCTTTCGAATTACCAAAATTAGGATATTCATATGATGCATTAGAGCCTCATATTGACGCAAGAACGATGGAAATACATCATTCTAAACATCACCAAGCTTATACAACAAATTTAAATGCTGCAATTGCTGGAACTGATTTAGAAAATGCAAGTATTGAAGAAATTTTAAAAAATTGCAAAGACAAACCTGCTGTTAGAAATAATGGTGGTGGTTTTTGGAATCACAATTTATTTTGGGAAGTAATGTCTCCAACTGGAGGAGGTTTGCCAACAGGAGATTTAGCAGCTGCAATTGATTCAGCTTTTGGAAGTTTTGATGCTTTTAAAGAAGAATTTGCTAAAGCTGGAGCAACACGTTTTGGCTCTGGATGGGCTTGGTTATGTGTTTCTGGAGGTAAACTTTGTGTTTGTTCAACTGCAAATCAAGACAATCCTTTAATGGGAGAAGGTTGTGATGGAACACCAATTTTATGTATGGACGTTTGGGAACACGCTTATTACTTGAACTACCAAAACAGAAGACCAGATTACATTCAAGCATTTTTTAATGTAATTGACTGGAATTATGTTGCAAAAAAATATGCAGAATTAGTTTAATTCAAAAAAAATAAACGTAATTTTATCTTTATATCCCGCTAATCAAAGCGGGATTTTTTTTAATCAAAAAATCTAAAATAGATTTCTAATTAATTGGAGTCTTACAATCCTAAAATCTAAAAAGTCCTAATATCTTAGTAAATGCTCGGTTTAAAACTTCCTACAGATCCTAGATGGGTTAATATTGCAGAAAAAAATATCGAAGAAATTTTGATTGATCATGCGTTTTGTGAACAAAAAGCAGCAAGTAATGCAATTTCAATTATTATCCAGTATCCTCATTTGACAGATTTAGTGAAAGAAATGACAGCTATTTGTCAAGAAGAAATGCATCATTTTTCTATGGTTCACGACAAATTAATTGAACGAGGATTTACACTTGGATTTGATCGAAAAGACCCTTACGTTGCTGATTTAGCAAAATACCTAAAAGCTGAAGTTAGCGGTGGACCAAGAGAAAGTCATTTTGTGAATCAATTACTTTTTGGAGCAATGATTGAAGCGAGAAGTTGCGAACGATTTAAAATTTTATCAGAAGAACTAAAAGACGAAGATTTAAAGGTTTTTTACAGAGATTTAATGGAAAGCGAAGCAAGACATTACACCACCTTCTTGCATTTTGCGAAAAAATATGGAAAAGGAATTGATGTTGACAAGCGTTGGAAAGAATTTCTTGAATTCGAAGCTTCCTTGATGGACAAATATGGAAAATCTGAATCAATTCACGGATAAATTAGAAATCTTATTGTAAGATAGAAATCCAATAATGATTAACTAAATCATAAAAAAAATAATCATAAAAACAATAACATTAAAATAATAATTATGAAAAGAAATGCAACAGCTGTTTGGGAAGGAACAGGAAAAGAGGGTAAGGGAGCATTAACAACTCAAAGCTCTATTCTAAATAAAACACAATATTCTTTTTCTTCTCGCTTTGAAGAAGGAATTGGAACAAACCCAGAAGAATTAATAGCTGCAGCGCATGCCGGTTGTTTTACAATGAAATTGAGTTTTAATTTATCAGGAGCTGGATTTATTCCAGAAAAATTAGAAACAAAATGTGTAATTGTTTTAGAAGATGGAAGAGTAACAGAATCACAATTAACATTAATTGCTAAAGTTCCAACAATTTCTGAAGAAGAGTTTAATAAATTAGTATTAGATGCAGAATTAAATTGCCCAATTTCAAAATTATTGAATGCAAAAATTTCTGTGTTTGCAACATTACAAAAATAAAGTTTAAATTATTTATTAACAAAACCTCAATCTATTTGTTAATTTTTGTAATTTTAGCGAACTAAAACTATAAATAATTATGAAAAAAATTTCCTTTTCGTTAATAGTAACCTTAATTTCTACTGTTACTTATAGCCAAAATATTGAAACCCAAACGACAGTTGAAGAACAATCTAACTGGATTCAAATGATGGGTGATCCTAGTGTAAACTTTTATGAAGTTCAAGCTGCCTTCAATGCTTATTGGGCAGGAAAACCAATTTCAAAAGGAAAAGGCTACAAAGCTTTTAAACGTTGGGAAAATTACATGGAACCGAGAGTTTATCCTACTGGTGACAGATCTTTGGTAAGTCAAACATACCCTAATTTTCTTGAGTGGGAAAGAGATGCAGTAATTAATACTGAAAAATCTGTTTCTGGACAGTGGCAAATGTTTACGCCTTCTAGCGTTGCGAGTGGAGGAGGAGCTGGAAGAACCAATTTTATAAGAATTGATCCGACAAACCCAAATACTATTTTTGTGGGAACTCCTGTAGGGGGATTGTGGAAATCAACAACAAATGGAACAAATTGGACAACTAATTCTGATCAACTAAATATTATTGGTTGTTCAGATTTAGCAATTCATCCAACAAATAATCAAATTATGTATTTAGCAACTGGTGATGCTGATGCTTCAGACGTTAACAGTATTGGTGTATTAAAAACTACTGATGGTGGTACTACTTGGAATACAACTGGTTTAACTTTTACTTTGAATCAAGGAAGAACTATTTCTAGAATATTAATAAACCCAACTAATACAAATATTATTTTAGCAGCGACAAGTGCGGGCGTTTATAGGTCAACTGATGCAGGAGTAACATGGACCACGCCAACTACTGGTTCATACAAAGATATGGAATTTAAGCCAGGTGATCCTCAGACAGTTTATGCTGCTGGAACCTTGTTTAAAAAATCTACAGATGGTGGTTCATCATGGACAACTATAAGCTCTGGTTTAGCTACTTCAGGTGTGAGAAGAATTTCTATTGCGGTAACTGCTGCAAATTCTGCCTACGTCTATTTATTATATGGTAGAAGCAGTGATGATGGATTGTTGGGAATTTATAGATCGACTGATTCAGGTACAACTTTTACACAGAGATCTGATGCAACTCCTAATTATTTAGGATGGGAGGCAAATGCTTCTGATGCTGGTGGTCAAGCATTTTATGATTTAACTATAGCCGCTTCACCAATTAATGCTGAATTAGTTGTTGTCGGAGGTGTAAATTCGTGGAAATCTACAAATGGAGGAACATCTTTTTCGATTCTTACTCATTGGTATGGAGCAGGTAGTGCTCCTTATTCACACGCTGACCACCACGATATCCAATTTTCTGCAAACGGTACAACTATGTACGACTGCAATGATGGTGGAATTTTTAAATCAACAGGTGCTTTTACTTCTTGGACCGACAATAGTGCTGGATTGGCTATTTCTCAACAATACAGAATTGGTTTATCAGCCTCAAATCCAACTTTAATGATTTCTGGACATCAAGATAATGGTACAAATAAGACAAATGGTACATCATGGAGTCAAGTGCTTGGAGGTGATGGAATGGATTGTTTTATTGATAGAACTAATAACAATATCATGGTCGGGTCTTCATATTATGGAGATTACAGTAAATCAACAAATGGAGGAAATAGTTTTAATTCAATAAATAATGGTTTAATTAGTGGTGACTGGGTTTCAGTATTACATCAAGATCCTGTTACAGCTGCAACATACTATGCAGGAGGAAGACCAGCTTTGTATAGAACGACAAATTCCGGTTCTTCTTGGTCAGCATTAGGGACACCTTCTTCTGGTAATTCAATTATAGAATTTGCAATTGCTCCAAGTAATAATCAAACAATTTATGCAATAACTGATAATTTATTATCAAAATCAACTAATGGTGGAACATCTTGGACTTCTTTTAGTACTGGTTTACCTTTTTCATCTTTATCGCCAACCTATATAGCTGTTTCAAATACAGATGCAAACGTTGCTTATGTTACCTTTTCAGGTTTTGCTTCGACTAATAAAGTATTCAAAACAATTAATGGAGGTACTACTTGGACAAATATTTCTGGTGGTTTGCCAAATGTTCCGTGCAATACGATTGTTTACCAAAACGGATCTGATGGAGCTGTTTATGTGGGAACAGATGTTGGTGTATATTATAAAGACAATACTTTGACATCTTGGACAATGTTTTCAACAGGATTACCTAGAACTTCTGTTCGAGATTTAGAAATTTATTACCCAACACAAAGGTTAAGAGCAGGAACTTATGGAAGAGGAACATGGGATTCAGATTTATACACGAATGCTACTGCACCGACTGCAGATTTTAGCCCTTCTTCTACAAATCTTTGCAGTAATCAAACAGTAACTTTTACAAATACAAGTACAGGTGGTGCAACTTCTTACGCATGGTCATTTCCTGGAGGAACACCAGCAACAAGCACTGCAACAAATCCCACTGTGACTTATGCAACTCCAGGGACATATAACGTGGAGCTAATTGCAACTAATACTTCAGGAAGTAATACATCTACTCAAACCGCACTAATCAATGTTACTTCTGGTCAACCGATTCCGTTTACAGAAGGTTTTGTGAGTACTGGTTTTCCATATGCAAATTGGACAAATGTAGATTTACAAAGTAACGGTGCTTGGGCTCAAAATACAGCTGCTGGAAACAATCCAACCACAGGTAATTCTGTTGTTTTTAATAATT
>CAMBRH010000013.1 GCA_945870115.1 Chitinophaga pinensis
AGCAGCGCCATCGCCCGTAAGCGTATTTCCCCAGTTTCCTTGGCAATCGATTAACAATTCTTTTTGACCTAAAGCAACCAAAGCGTCTCCGATAGAAGCATCACCGTGAGGATGATATTTCATGGTATTTCCGATGATATTCGCAACTTTATTGTAGCGACCATCATCCAATTCTTTCATGGAATGCAAAATCCTACGTTGAACAGGTTTTAAGCCATCAAAAAGTGCAGGCACCGCACGTTCAAGTATTACATAAGATGCGTAATCCAAGAACCATTTTTCGTATAAACCATTTAAAGGAATGATTTTATCATCCACATTCGATTTCTCAAATGGATTTGAATCAGTATCCTTTTTATCGTCATTTTGATTGTCTTCTGATGAATTTAAATCTTCAGAATTTGTATCTTCTATTTCGTCTTCTGCCATAATCTAAGATGCTATTTCTTCTGCGTCGCCAGATTCTAAATCTTCCGCTAATTCTACTTCTAAATCTTTTTCGACACGCAAATTGTCAATTATAAAATCTTGTCTATCTGGAGTGTTTTTCCCCATGTAATAAGATAAAATTGAGTCAATTGATGCTTCTTTTGTCAATAAAACTGGTTCCAAACGAATGTCAGCACCAATAAAATGTTTAAACTCATCTGGAGAAATTTCCCCTAAACCTTTAAATCGCGTTATTTCAGGATTTTTCCCTAATTCTGCTAATGCATTTCTACGTTCGTCTTCTGAATAACAATAAATTGTTTTCTTTTTATTTCGAACTCTAAAAAGTGGAGTTTGAAGGACATAAACGTGATTTCTTTTTACTAAATCTGGAAAAAATTGCAAGAAAAAAGTAAGTAATAACAAACGGATGTGCATTCCATCGACATCGGCATCGGTTGCAATTACGATGTTGTTGTAACGCAAATTATCCATGTCATCTTCGATGTCTAAAGCTGCTTGAACCAAGTTAAATTCTTCGTTTTCGTAAACCACTTTTTTGGTCATTCCGTAACAATTCAATGGTTTACCACGAAGAGAAAAAACCGCTTGCGTATTTACATCCCGTGATTTTGTGATTGATCCACTTGCAGAATCTCCCTCGGTAATAAAAAGTGTTGTTTCTTCACGTCTAACATCTTTTATATCAGTTAAATGGATTCTACAATCACGCAATTTTTTGTTATGCAAATTTGCTTTTTTAGAGCGATCTCTTGCTAATTTACGGATTCCTGAAAGTTCTTTTCGTTCTCTTTCTGATTGCTTAATCTTTCTTTCTAAAGTTTCCGCTACATCGGGATTTCTATGTAAATAATTATCTAATTTATCTTTCAAAAAGTCATTTACAAAAGAACGCATAGATTGTCCTCCCGGTTCGATTTCTTGTGAACCCAATTTGGTTTTTGTTTGTGATTCAAAAACTGGTTCAACTACTTTTACCGCAATTGCAGCAACAATCGATTGTCGAATATCCGCAGCATCGTAATTTTTATTGTAAAAGTCTCGTATTATTTTCGCAACAGATTCGCGAAATGCACTGTGATGTGTTCCACCTTGCGTTGTATGTTGACCATTTACGAATGAATAATAATCTTCTCCATACGTTTTCCCATGGGTAAAAGCAACCTCAATATCCTCATCTTCAATGTGAATAATTGGATAAAGCGGATCTCCATCCATGTTGTTTTCAAGTAAATCTTTTAGTCCTTCTTTTGATTGGAATTTTTCTCCGTTAAAATGAATTGCCAATCCACGGTTCAAATAACAATAATTCCAAATCATCTTTATGAGATAAGGAACCTTGTAATTGAATTTTTTAAATATTTGTTCGTCGGGATAAAATTCTACGAAAGTACCATTTTGCTCATCCGTTTTTTCAACTTTTCCTTCCGACACAAGTTCACCTCGCATGAAAGCAGCTTCTTTCTTTTCGCCATCTCGAACTGAATAAACCATGAAATGCGAACTTAAAGCATTTACAGCTTTTGTTCCAACACCATTTAAACCAACAGATTTTTTAAAGGCTTTGGAATCATATTTTCCTCCAGTATTCATTTTGGAAACAACTTCAACAACTTTACCTAAAGGAATTCCTCGACCAAAATCTCGAACAGTAATTTTTCCGTCTTTAACTTTTATGTCAACACGTTTTCCATTTCCCATCACAAATTCATCGATACAATTATCAACGACTTCTTTTACTAGAATGTAAATTCCATCGTCAGCAGCTGCACCGTCGCCCAATTTTCCGATGTACATACCAGGACGTAAGCGAATATGTTCTTTCCAATCGAGCGATCGAATATTGTCTTCCGTATATTGATTTTCTGCCATTGAATGAATTTATAAAACGTTAAAAATGGATAACTTACAAAAATAAATAGATTTAGGTTTGAGAAAATGTTTTTTTGTTAAAATTATGAACTTTAATAAGTTAAAAACTTATATTTTCTGCTCATTATTGAAATCTGTTGACTTTATTTTAGTTAATTAAGAAATAAATTTGTGGTTTCAGATTTTAACTATTAAATTTGAAAATTAATCACTAAAAAAATAAAAATATGAAAACAATTTTATTCAGTTCACTGCTATTATTTTGCTTTGTATCTTGTAATCAAAAACAAGAAGAAACAATTTCTGCAACGGAATACAACAATCAAATTATTGGAGAGCAAACAAAAATCATGAATTCTATGCTTACTTTCATAGATGCAATCCAAACAAGCGACAAAGTTAAAATTGATGAAACAAGGAAAAATATCACATCAAGTTGCGAACTTTCATTGACTTATTTGAAAAAGATGGAGGTTTTTGATAAAAATTTTAAATTCAGAGATGCTGCAATTAAATTAATCACTTTTTACAAAGAAATTAGTGAAAAAGAATACTTTGAAATGCAACAAATTCTTGAAAAGGGAATGAATATTGTCCAAGCAGATATAGAGAAAATGGATGAAATTGATAAAACAGTTGGTGAAAAAGAGACGCAACTTGACGCTGAATTTCAAAATGCTCAACAAGAATTTGCAAAAAAATACAATGTTACTATTGTTGACAATGAAATGCAAAAGAAAATAGACAAATTGTAATTCTTTTTTTAATAATTATCAACAAAGAAAAATTCTTTCAGAAAAGATATGGTAAGAATAGCATTTTTTTAATTTTGCTTTTCTATAAAAATACATAATTTTGTGATTCAAAAAAAGTCTGACTTAATACCTAGATGTAAACCAATAAATCATTTGCGATATTAAATCAGACTTTTAACCAAAAACAATAAAACTATGTGTAAAACTACTACACTTCAAAGCTAAGACCTTTATTTTGATTATTTTAGTCTATTATTTAAAATGTAAACTCAATTGAGTGAAGTGTTGTAGTTTTAATTTTAAATAATGAAAGCATTTGAATAAATGAATTAATTAGTAATTTTAACCTGTAAAAGAGGATATTCTGGCTGTTAATTTTTAAAAGTAAGTTTTTCGAATTTCCCTTGCGACAGAAGAAAAAATGATAAAAAATAAATTTTCAATTTTCAAGATATTTCTTTTTTTAGGTTCAATTTTTTTGTATTCCTTTATAAAAAGTAATAACTCAATAAAAATAGAAAATTCAGATTCATCAACTCAAGAAATTAAGATAAGTTTTAATAGATTTGTTAAAACATTTCTGAAAGAATATGATACAATTAAATTTGACGAAGAAACTTCATACACTGGGAAAAATTTAAACGAAACAGATTTCACATGGTCAAAAAAAATCCATTTTAAAAAGAAAACATATTTTTTAGATGAAGAAGGTAAAAAATACTTTAAAAGATTTTCTCTTATTTGCTTTTCTTACAAAGACTCTTTGAGTTGCGACAAAGCGTTTGATTCTTATCTTCAAAATTACGGTTCAATGGGAATTCCAATAAAAAGAAATGTTAATTTTAAATCTTTTCAATCGCCACCAATTTATACAATCGTCTCAAAAAATCAAATTTTTGTTTTAAATATCCACTGTGAATACATAAAAAATGATGATGAATGGCCTTCAATTATATTGAAACTTAGAGATTTTGTGGATGAGTTTTATGTTCGTTTATTTGAACTTGAATGTGGATGTGGTGGACCAATAAATTGGAGAAAATGATGAGAAATCCAATAAAAGAAACCTTAGCTTTAAATAAAATTGATTTGGAGGAATTTAAAGGTGTGAAGGTTTATTGTAATAAATTTGTTTCTTGGTATTATGTCATTATTAAAATTATTATTTCTACGTTTTTCACGCTAGTTTCATTTAAAAATAATAACTACAATTCTGGTTTTTTTTATGTTTTAAATATTTTGTCAATTTTAATCCTTTTATCACTATTTTATGATTATTTTGGAATGAAAATTAAAAATCCTATTTTTATTCTCTCAAAATCTAAATTGTTTTATTTAAGAACAAATACTTGGTATGATGTTTTGGAATACGAATTTGATGATATAATTGTAGGTAGAAATAATTATAGCTTAACATTTAGGATGAGAGATAAAAATAACGAAGTAATTTTTTTAGAAGATAATTTTCAATTTGATTCTAATATTTTTAGACTTAAACATCATATTAGATACATTCAAACAATCGAAAAACGTAAAAACTATTTTAACAACAAACAAAATGCGTGAAGAATTATTAGGACCAAAGGTCGAAAATGTGGCAGTTGCCATTGTGCAAGAAAAAGGAGAAAACGATCACATAATTTACAACACTTATCTTTTGAATTTAAAAGACAATGAAATTATGGAAGGAATTATCATTACATCAAGAGGTTACGGAGAAAATGTAACAACTGGAGAAACGGTTAAAACTTCCATGTTGCGTCATTGTATGGAAATATTATTGCCAAACGAAGCAGCTAGAATTGAACCAATTGTAGAAGATGTTTTTGGTTTGTCAAATGAATATTGGGTGAGTTTTTGGGTTCAAGATGTGATGTATGACAAGAAATTCATATTTTTACCAGAAACAATAAACGAAAAAAACATGAAATTGATTCCGCAGTTAAATGCAAAAGGAGTAATGATAATGTAATTTTAAAGAAATGAGTAAAAAAGACAGGTTAAATGTAGTTTATTCTACAAATCCAAATTTTGAATACGAAGCTGAAGAAAATCTAGAACAAGAAACATTGCCAAATCAACAGCAAAAATTGTATGTTTCCATCGATAAGAAACAACGAGCAGGGAAAGAAGTTACTTTGATTGAAGGATTTGTTGGAACTGAAGATGATTTAAAAGATTTAGGAAAAACATTGAAATCAAAATGTGGAGTAGGAGGAACAGTGAAAGATATGGAAATAATTATCCAAGGAAATTTCCGAGATAAAATAATTGAATTATTGAAAAAAGACGGATACCAAACTGTTAGAAAAGGCGGCTGATTCGTTCTCGCCACTAACTTTTTGCATTCAAAGTTTATTATTTAACTGCTTTAAAATAATTTTTCATTGGCGCAAAATAATAATCTTCCCAACCTTGTTCCACAGCAAATTCTTGTTCAGGAACACCGCTATGAATCAGCGTTAGTATTGTTATTCCATCTTTTTCTTTCAAGTAAATTTCAAGTATAGAATCTGGATCACTGTCCTGAAAATCGACATTTCTCCATGATTGCACTATTTTAGAAAAAGGAACAAGTTCCAAGTTTTTACCTGTAATATAATTTCCGAAAGCTTGATGCATTGCGCCGATTTCATGACTTCCAATTGCAAATTCAGCTTCAGTCATCAAAGCGTGTTCTTTGCTGTCTAACCAAGCATTGTATATGGTTTCAGCTTTTGCGGGAATTTCTGTTCTTAGTTCAAATTTCAAGGACATATCTCAAGTTTATTAGACGAATGTACACATAAAATTAAACCAACGCAAAATAAAAACAAATTATTCGGCCATAAAAATCTTGTACTTTCTATTTTTGAAGTACACATTTTCCAAATGACCCATTTTTGTTTTTTTATCATTTATTAAATGGATATGCATAAATGTGTCGTGATGCGTAAAAATTCGTTGGTGCTTTTTGGAAAAATAACCAATTAATGTCACTTTTTCATTTTCAATAAAATAATTAATCATTCCTTCATGAGCTTCCGCCGGTGAACTAACTTTTCTCCCTTTAGGCAAATTTACAATGTGGAACCAAGCTGAATCAATTTCCGCGACAATTTTAAAAGTAAAAGGTTTGTCGATATTTTTTGTTTTTTCAATTAAAAATATCTCTAAATCACGTTCATCTTTTAATGTTTTAGCAGATTTCAGCTCTTTCCATTTAGATACAGTAGAGTAGACGAAAAAAGGCGCTTTTATTTTGAAGTTCTCGCTCACTTGTAAAGTAGAATCTGTCAAAACTTTTGATTGATAAGCTTTTCCGTCAAGAATTAAGATTTCACTTTGGAGAAATTCTTCCGGCCCAAGTCCATACAAATGCTTTTTATTCGAAAGAGAATCCAAGTAAATATTTCCTTCGAGCTTCCCTTTTCGCATCACATTTTTCATTGCACCAACATGATTGACTTTAGAATTTAAATTTTCTTTGACATTTTTTTGAGAATTATTGTTACAACTTATTGTGATAAGAAGAAGTACTAATGCAAAATGATTAATTTTCATAAGGTAAATTTTTATCTAAATTTTATTTTTTGAATCTGAATAGAATGATCAATGCAGACAATAAAGTTATAATTGCAATAAATAAAATCGCGGCATTTAGGTTGAAAATATCTGCAATAATTCCTGTTAAAATTGCACCAAAAGCATAACCTAAATCCCTCCAAAGACGAAAAACACCAACACTTTTTGCTCTATCTTCAGGGTGCGTATTTTCGGCAATCGTTGCTAAAAAAGTAGGATAAACCAATGCTGTACCAAAACCTAACCCGACAGATAGAATCACAAATATTAGTAAAGTTTCGGCTGAAAAGAATCCAAATAATGCTAAGGCTTGCAGAAGCATTCCAATAAATAAAAGGTTTTTCTTAGGGAATTTATCTGCCAATTTCCCTGTAAAAAGTTGTCCTAAGCCCCAAACGGCTGGATAAATTGCAGTAATCATTCCGATTTGTGCAATATTAAAGTGACGTTGAGACAAAATAATAGGAAAAATCCCCCAAACCATTCCGTCATTCAAATTGTTCACCAATCCAGCTTGAGTCACTGATCCCAAAATTTTATGTCGCCAAGTAGTTTCTAAAAAAACATGTTTTAATTTAGGAATTGTACTCGTTGTTTTTTCAAGTTGAACATGAGATCTTGTATCTTTAATCAGAAAAATACTTGAGAATAAACCCAAGAAAACCAAGCCGATTCCAATGTAAAAAGGATAAGGTCGAATTCCGTATTCACTGGCAATATATCCAGAGAAAAAAGCGACGGCTGCAACAGCAATATAGCCAGCAAATTCGTTTAAGCCCATGGCGAAACCGCGCTGTTTGTCTCCTACCAAATCTATTTTCATCACAACAGTACTCGACCAAGCCAAACCTTGATTTATTCCCAATAAAACATTTGCAAAAACAATCCAATTCCAATGATTGGCATAAATTAGAATAAATGGTATCGGAATCGCGACAAGCCAACCAACGACAAGTAAATTTTTTCTGCCCAAACGATTTGCTAAAGTGCCAGTAAAATAGTTTGTCAATGCTTTCACAATTCCAAAAACTACAATAAAAGATAAAATGGCTGAATTTGCTGCAATGTGAAATTCTTTTTCAGCTAATTCTGGTATAATTGAACGCTCTAAACCAACCATTCCGCCCACAAATGCATTCACAATTACTAATAATGTAAATTGCTTCCAGTTTTCTTTCAGTCCTAATTGAATGGGCTTCATTAAATTCACTATAAATTTAGTTGTAAAAATAAGGATTAATTGGAAATGAGATTAATAAAATTAAATTTAAATCCTTAAATTTGCACATCAAATAACAAAAGGCAAGATTAAAATGAAATTACACGATATTAGAAAGCATTTCTTCGATTTTTTTGAAAGTAAAGGACATCAAATCGTTCCTTCAGCACCAATGGTTGTGAAAAATGACCCAACACTGATGTTTACGAATGCTGGAATGAATCAGTTTAAAGATTATTTCCTTGGAAATGCTGTCGCTAAAAATAAACGTGTTGCAAATACGCAAAAATGCCTACGTGTTTCAGGTAAACATAATGATTTAGAGGAAGTTGGAGTTGATACTTACCATCATACGATGTTTGAAATGCTTGGAAATTGGTCTTTTGGAGATTATTTCAAAGAAGAGGCAATTTCTTGGGCGTGGGAACTTTTAACAGAGGTTTATAAAATCCCTAAAGATCAATTGTATGTTACCGTTTTTGAAGGAGATACAAAAGATAATGTTCCTCAAGATACAGAAAGTTACGAAATTTGGAAACGTTTTATTGCCGAAGATCGCATCATTCTAGCTTCAAAAAAAGATAATTTTTGGGAAATGGGCGATACGGGACCATGTGGACCTTGCTCTGAAATCCATGTTGATATTCGTCCAAAAGCTGATAGAGAAAAAATTGATGGTAAAACACTTGTAAACAATGATCATCCGCAAGTTGTGGAAATATGGAACAATGTTTTTATGCAATTCAACCGAAAAGCGGATGGAAGTTTGGAAAAATTACCTGCAACACATGTTGATACAGGAATGGGATTGGAACGTTTGGCAATGGCTTTACAAGGAAAAACATCAAATTATGATACCGATTTATTTCAAACTTTAATTCAGCACATTGCTCAACTTTCAGGGGTAAAATATGGTGAGAAAGAGGAAACAGATATTGCCTTGCGTGTAATTGCTGATCACATTCGTGCAATCGCTTTCTCAATTGCTGATGGACAAATTCCGTCAAATACGGGTGCTGGTTATGTTATTCGTAGAATTTTAAGAAGAGCAGTTCGTTATGGTTACCAAACTTTAGGTTTGAAAGAACCATTTATGTCAGGATTATCAGTCATTTTAGGAAAAGCAATGGGAGAATCTTTCCCGGAATTGTTGAAACAAAAAGACATCATTGAAAAAGTAATTTTTGAAGAAGAAGCGAGCTTTTTTAGGACATTAGAACAAGGATTGAAGAGAATTGATTTATTGATTCAAGATGCAAAAAAAAAGAATAATAAAACAACTTTAGAAGGATCAGCAATTTTTGAATTATTTGACACTTTTGGTTTTCCATTGGATTTAACTTCATTGATTGCTAGAGAAAATAATTTGTTTGTTGACGAGGAAGGATTTAACAAAGAATTGAATCTGCAAAAAGAACGTTCTCGCGCGGCAACATCTATTGAAACAGCTGATTGGGTGCAAGTTAGTTCGGATGTTGAAACTGAATTTGTTGGTTACGACTCAATACAAGCAGATGTGAAAATTGTGAAATATAGAAAAGTAATTCAGAATAAAAAAGAATTTTTTCAATTGGTTTTGGATAAAACTCCATTTTATCCAGAAGGTGGTGGGCAAGTTGGTGATTCTGGTATTTTAGAAAGTTCAGATGCTAAAATTAATATCTTTGACACAAAGAAAGAAAATGGCTTAATTGTTCATTTAACAGATAGATTATCAGATAATTTAAGTCAATCATTTAAAGCAAAGATTAATACTGAAAAGAGAGTTTCAACAACCTCAAATCACTCAGCGACACATCTATTGCATCATGCTTTAAGAACTGTTTTAGGAACCCATGTTGAACAAAAAGGATCTTTAGTAAATCCGAATTATTTGCGTTTTGACTTTTCTCATTTTGCAAAAATAACGGATGAAGAATTAGAAAAAATTGAAAAATTAGTTCGTCAGCAAATAAAAGCAAATATTCATTTGGAGGAAGCGCGCGATTTACCAATTGCTGAAGCAGAGAAATCTGGAGCGATGATGCTTTTTGGTGAAAAATATGGCGACAAAGTTCGCTTAATTCAATTTGGAGATTCAAAAGAATTATGTGGTGGAACACATGTTTCTGAAACAGGAAAAATTGGTTTGTTTAAAATTACTTCTGAATCAGCTGTTGCTGCAGGAATTAGGAGAATCGAAGCAATTACAAACGAAACTGCAGAAATATATTTTGAAGAAAAAGCAAGTAAATTAGATCGCATTTCTGAAATCTTCAAGAATCCAAAAGATTTAGAACTAACAATTGAAGATTTACTTAATAAAAATCAGTTGTTGACTAAACAAATTGAAGCTTTTCAAAGAGAAAAAGCAAAATTAGTTAAACAAGAATTGAAGACTAAAATCACAGTTAAAAATGGGATTTCACTTCTTTCAGAAAAAATTAATTTAGATGCTGCATCCGTAAAAGATATTTTGTTTCAACTTAAATCTGAAGTTGAAAATTTTGCTGGAATTATTGGAGCAATAGAAGGAGATAAATGCAGTTTAAGCATTATTTTTTCTGATTCTCTTGTAGAAAGTAAAAAATTAGACGCTGGAAAAATTATTAGAGAAATTTCGAAAAACATCAACGGTGGAGGTGGAGGACAAGCATTTTTCGCAACCGCTGGAGGAAAAAATCCAAATGGAATCGAAAAAGCGTTGTTGGAATTTGAGAATCAATTATAATCAATCTAAGATGAATAATATTGTGACAACGAAATAATTACAATTTAAAAACAAATCCAAAAATAATCTTGTTTTGAAATAGATATTTTAAAAAAAATGGCAGAAAAATTTCAAAATAAATATAGAATTGAATCAATTCGTTTGCAAAATTGGGATTATGCAAGTGATGGTATTTATTTTATTACAATCTGCACAAAAAACAGAGAACATTATTTTGGGGAAATTGAAAATGGTAAAATGATTTTATCCAATGTTGGTGTAATAGCTGATTTGTTATGGTTTGAAATAAAAAATCATGCGAAAAATATTGAATTAGGTGAATTTGTTGTAATGCCAAATCACATTCATGGAATTTTAATTTTGAATGGGAATGATATAGATGGCAATATTGTAACGGATGGTAATATTGTAACGGATGGTGATTTTGTAGAGCCAAGGCATGCCTTGGCTCTACAAAATCACCAATGCGACGAAAAAATTCCATCCGAAAACACAAAAACAAATGGTCAACAACGTTTTCAAAATCAGGGTAAAAATTCAATTTCATCAATAGTTGGTTCGTATAAATCTGCTGTAACAAAACATTGTAATCGTTTGGGATTTAATTTTGTTTGGCAAGCTAGATTTTACGATAATATTATTCGTGATGAAAAATCATTTGAAAATGTTCAGAATTATATTGTCAACAATCCATTGAATTGGAATAAAGATAAGTTTTTTGAAAATGAAATGTAATATTTACAATTTAATAATAAATCATTTAGTAATGAAAAATAAACTTTGAAAGTTCTAATCATAACATATTATTGGCCACCAAGTGGAGGTTCTGGTGTACAGCGATGGATGTATTTTGCCAAATATTTACAAGAATTTGGCATTGAACCAATTGTGATTACAGTTGACGAAAAACAAGCGTCTTATCCTTCTTTGGATTTTTCATTAAATAAAAATGTGGAAAATATCGAAGTTCACAAAACAAAAACCTTAGAATTAATTCGCTTTTATTCATTTTTAAAATCTGGAAATTCTAAAAAGTCCATTCCTCAAGGGAATGTCGGAAATGCTAAAAAAACTTTCTTTGATAAAATCGCAACAAAGATTAGAGCAAATTATTTTATTCCAGATGCAAGAATTGGCTGGAATTATTATGCTTACAAAGAAGCAAAAAAAGTAATTGAAAATAATAAAATTGACCTTGTAATAACTACTGGACCGCCACATTCGACGCATTTAGTAGGATTAAAATTAAAAAAGAATTTTAACATCAAGTGGATTGCTGATTTCAGAGATCCTTGGACAGAAATTTATTACAACGATATTTTTAAACGTTCAAAGAAGAAAACCGAAAAAGATAAAAACCTTGAATTTGAAGTTTTAAATTCGTGTGATTTGGTTTTGACCATCGGTCCATCGATGAAAGATTTATTGGCAAAAAAAGTAAGTGTAAATAAAATTGAATTTATTTATAATGGGTTTGATGAGAATTTGTTAGAAAATTTTGAAATGCAAAAAAATGATAAGTTTGTGATTTCATATGTTGGACTTTTGACTTCAAATTACCCGTATAAAAGTTTATTGAAAGCTTTAAAAAAAATAAAAAGCACAGAAATAATCTTTAAATTTACTGGGAAAATTGAACAAATCATAATTGATGAGTTTTCTCAGTTGAATAACATAGAATTAATTGTAAATGGAGTGAAATCTCATAAAGAAGCTTTTGATATTATGAGAAATTCAGATTTAAACGTTTTACTTTTGCCATACCAAATTGATTCAAAAATAATGATTACCGGAAAAGTTTTTGAATATCTTGCTACTGGAAAACCAATTTTAAGTATAGGAGCCATTGACAGTGACGCTGTAAAAATAATTAAGGAAGAATCAAAAATAAGTGCATGTTTTGAAAAAGAAGAAATTAATTTAATTCAAAAATTTATTGAAAATCAATTTAAAAATAGATCATTTTCAGTTAAAAATTCAGATTTTAATTTTTCGAGGAAAAAGTTAACAAAACAATTAAGTGAATTAATAAAAAAAGTCTGACAAATATTTGCCAGACTTTCTTGAGAAAAATATTTCTGATTACATTTTAATAAATTTAGTTATTGAATTATTTATTACAAACAAATATGTTGCAGGAATTAATTTTTCAACATTAATTTCAGAAGAATTTAATTTTCCTTCTTTTATTATTCTACCTTGCAAGTCAACAATTTGAAAAGATTGATTTGCTATTTTTAAGTTTTTTAAAGTAATTTTATCATTTACTGGATTTACAAAAGTAAAATCAGCTTTATTTTCATTAATAGAATTTGTTAAATTATATGTAATCGTTATTTCAGGCCATTTATTTGCATCTGAATTGTCACTTGAGCAAAATCCAATTCTTCTATAATGTTCTTCAGTTTGTAATTTCCAATAAAAACCATATCCTTCAGATGGATTTTCCAAAATATCATTTACTAATTGAGTAACATTTATTTCTATATCTTGAGTAACAGAATCTGTCATTTGAACAGAAACTCTATTCATTTCAGTGTAAGCAGGTGGATTTGAATTTGTAATTAAATGTTCATCCCAAGGTTCTGTAATTTTATTTAACCAAGATTCGTTACTTCCATTTAAAGTAGAATGATATTCAACACTACCATTTTCTCCATTGAAAGCATAGAACTTAAGTATTGCATTCGTAACAATCGCTCCTTGAGGTAATTGAGACCAATCAAAATCAATTATTGTATTAACTTTACTTGCTTCACCACTCCATGTCCAAGCAGAAGCACCAATTAAACTTAAATCACCAAGATTATCGCCATCATATATTGATGCAAAAGCAATTTCAGTATCTTTCCCTTCATTTGGCCCAGGCTTAAGTGTTAGCGTTTCTTGTGTAGAGGCAAAAAATCCTAGGCCAACAAATAATAAAGTGTAAATTTTTTTCATAATTATAATTTTTACCAAAGATAGAAATTAAATTAATTTGATAAGTCTAAATGAATATTCAATTCTTTTCAATCAATATTTGATATGTTTCGAATATAATACAATAAAATTTCCTTATTTTTACAACAAAAAAACACCTTTGCAAAATTTCATTTCCATAACTAAAAAAGCCCGTTACTGGACATTGGGAGATCCAAATTCTGAAAAAATAATCTATGTTTTACATGGATACGGGCAACTGGCAGAATATTTCATTAAAAATTTTGAGCCATTAGTTGATCTTGGTTTTTACATTATTGCACCCGAAGGAACACAACGATTTTACTTAAACGGAACTTCCGGAAGAGTTGGTGCATCTTGGATGACAAAAGAATTACGAGAAATTGATATAGAAGAAAATAACAATTATTTGGAAAGTCTTCATCTTGAGATTTCTAAAATAAATAGCTATAAATCAATTCATTTACTTGGTTTTTCTCAAGGTGGAGCAACAGCTAGTCGTTGGAAATTTACTAGTAAAATTAACTTCTCACATTTTATTTTGTGGGCATGTGTTTTTCCAGATGATGTAAAAATTGATTTTGAAGAAAAAACCGAATTTAAATCTAAAAAGACTTTTGTTGTGGGGCAAAAAGATGAATATTTTAATTCAGAAAATTTATTGAAAGTAACTGATTTTTATAAAAAAAATAATTTTGAAGTTTTTTTATTCGATGGTGGGCATAAAATTGATTTGAAAACACTACTTTTGATTTGTAATATTTAAATGTTTTAAGCAAATGAAATTTTTACTAATTTTCACTTTTTTATTGAATTCAATCTCGATTTTTTCGCAAGATGAAGAGGAAGAAATTCCAGTAAATGAAACTGAATTAGGTTTGGATTGCTTTGCAAACGCTTCAACCTTAGGAGGTTCATTCGGTCTAGGTGTGAAATATGGGATTATTAAAAATAAAAACATTATTTTTGGTCCGTCCATTAGAATTCAACGAATGTGGACAAATTATTTTGGTCAAAAATATGGCTTCACAATTTATGGAGGTGGAGCTTTTATCCATTACCGTTTAAATAATAGCTTATTCGCTGGAGCAGAATTTGAAGTACTAAAAAGCCCTTTTCAATACAATAATTTATATTCACCAAAAAGATGGGTTGCAACTTGTTTTGTTGGTGGAGGATTTTCTCATGAATTTGTAAACATTGGTTTTAGATTAAATGCGGGCATTTTTTATGATATTGTTGGAAGTATTTCTAGTCCCTTTTCAACAAGTTATGTCTTGAAAAAAGAAGATGGTACACCTGTTCCTGTAATATATAGAATAGGATTTTTCTTTCCATTAAGTTAATTTCAATGAGATTTTTAACCCTATTTATATTAAGTTTTAATTTCTCTTTTTCACAAGAAATAAATGCTAAGTTGGTGATTTCAAAAATCTCAGAGAAAGTTTATGTTTACACAACTTATAATGAATATAATGGTACTTTATTTCCTGCAAATGGAATGTATGTTCTCACTGAAAAAGGCACAATTTTAATTGATACTCCTTGGGACACAACGCAATTTCAAATTTTATTGGATTCAATTAATATCAAACACAAAAGTGATGTAGTTACTTGTATTTCATCACATTCACATGATGACCGTACAGCTGGTTTGGAATTTTATACTCAAAAAGGAATAAAAACATATTCTAGTTTTCAGACTTATAATTTATGTCTAGTTAATAAAGAAAAAGTTGCTGAAAATTATTTTGTTTCTGATACAACTTTTCAGTTTGGTGAAACAAAAATTCAAACGTATTATCCAGGAAAAGGACATACTGAAGATAATATCGTTATTTGGCTTGAAAAAGAAAAAATCCTTTTTGGTGGTTGCTTTGTAAAAAGTATTGAGAATGATAATATAGGAAATATTGCTGATGCTGATATTAAAGCTTGGCCAAAAAGTATTGAGAACCTTCAGAATAAATTTCCTAACATGGAAATAGTAATTCCAGGTCATTTTAAGTGGTCTGATGCAAAATCGTTAAAACATACGTTGAAAATAATTAAAAATTATAATAAAACTCAGCGAAAATTACTTAGACAAACTAAAACTGAAGTAAAAAAATAAAATATGTATCTACAATAATTAAGTCTTTGGTCTTAAGTCTTGTAGTCCTAAGTCTAAAAAAATGGATAGAAGAAAATTAATAAAAATTGGTGCTTTAGGTTCGATTTTGGGGCTTTCCAAATCTGTTTTTGGGGAAACTTCAAATGGAATTTTAATCAAAGAAAACAATTTGATTGACAATGAACCAAAAAAAATGATTTACCCGAAAATTGTTTCAACATGGAATCATGGAATGGCAGCAAATCAAAAAGCGTGGGAAACAATTAAAAATGGTGGAACAGCTCTAGACGCAATCGAACAAGGTTTGAGAGTTACAGAGTCTGACCTTACGAATCGAAGCGTTGGAATAGGAGGGATGCCAGATAGAACGGGACATGTGACATTGGATGCTTGCATTATGGATGAACAATCTCGTTGTGGTTCAGTAGCTTTTTTAGAAGGCATAGATCATCCAATATCGGTGGCAAGAAAAGTGATGGAAACTACGCAACATGTGATGTTAGTAGGAAAAGGTGCAAAAGATTTTGCTATAGAAAATGGTTTTTCAAAAATTAAAACACCACTTCCTGAAGTTAAAGCTGAATGGAAAAAATGGTTAAAAGAACAAGAAAAAATTGTTAAACAACCACAAATAAACCATGAAAATCACGATACAATCGGCATGTTAGCAATGGATAAAGACGGAAACATTTGCGGTGGATGCACAACTAGTGGATGGGCTTATAAATTGCATGGTCGAGTAGGGGATTCTCCCATAATCGGGGCTGGATTATTCATTGATAATGAAGTTGGAGGTGCAGTTGCAACTGGATTGGGTGAAGCGATTATTCGTATTGCTGGAAGTCATACTGTTGTAGAATTAATGCGTCAAGGTGCTTCCGCTATGGAAGCATGTAAAGAAACGGTTGATAGAATAATCAAAAAACACAAAAATCTAGAAGGTCTTCAATGTGGTTTTTTAGCAATTGATAAAAACGGAAGTGTTGGAGCTTTTTCAGTTTACAATGGATTTAATTTTGCTTATACCGATGAAAAACAACATAAGATGATTGACGCGCATTTTGATAGAACTTGGTGAAAATAATTATGAGTTATGAATATTGTAAAGATAAAATTCATAGCATTTTATTTAGTTAAGTTTTAAATGTACAACAATCAAATAATCTAAAAATCCAATAATCGAATAATCCAAAATAAAATGAAAAAAACAATCCTTTTAATAAACTTAACTTTTTTTGTACTTGCATGTTCAACATCAAAAAATAAAACAAATTCTCAAGTAAATTCTGGTTCAAAAAAGAAAGAAATTACCTTTAATCAAGATTACATTGATAAATCTGTTCGTCCCCAAGATGATTTTTTCAAATACGCAAATGGAATTTGGGTTCAGAACAATCCTGTTCCTGCAAGTGAATCACGTTGGGGTAGTTTCAATGAACTCGATCAAGCAAATAAATTGAAAATTTCCAAAATTTTGGAGGAATTAAAGGATGGAGTTTATGACAAAAATTCGATTGAAAATTTATTAGGAGCTTATTTTTCATCCTTTATTGATATCAAAAAACGTGATGAATTAGGAATTTCACCTATTAAAAAAGACCTAGCGAAGATTCAGGCAATTACTTCTTATGCTGATTATGCTGGAATTATTGCGGAACAACATAAATATGGAATTAGTTCAATTTTTGGTTTAGGTGTAGGTCAAGATTTGAAAAAAGTAAATGAAAACATAACCTATATTGGACAAGCAAATTTAGGCTTACCAAATAAAGAATATTATATTGATGAAAACAAAAAAGATATTCTTGAAAAATACCAAACTCATATTGAAAATACTTTTATTTTGGCAGGATATGAAGCAAAAATAGCAAAAAAAGCAGCTAGAAATTGTGTAGTTTTTGAAATCCAATTAGCAGAAAAAATGATGAGCCCAGCGGAATTAAGAATTCCTGAAGACTCATATAATTTATTTTCTAAAAAAGAAACAGAGTCAATGTTAAAAAACCTTGATTTTGATAAATATCTAAGTAGCGTTGGAAGTCAATCTTTTGAAAACATCGTTGTAGGGCAACCTGCCTATTTAAAGCATTTGAATAAAATGGTAAAAGATGTTCAAATTGAAATTTGGAAAGATTATTTGACTTGGAATACATTAAATTTTTATGCTGGGCATTTAGATTCAAAATTTGAAGCAGAAGATTTTGCTTTTAATGAAACAATTTTAAGTGGAAAATCAAAAATGAAGCCGATTAACGAACGTGCGATAAATGAAATTACAGAAATGTCAATTGGCGAAGCTTTAGGAAATATGTTTGTAAAAAAATATTTTTCTGAAAAATCGCAGCAACGCGTTAATGTAATGGTTGATAATCTTTTATTGACATTTAATGAGCGAATCAAAAACTTAACTTGGATGACAGATTCTACTAAGTTAGAAGCCTTAAATAAGTTAAATTCTATTGGTAGAAAGTTAGGATTTCCTTCAAAATGGGAAGATTTTTCTGATTTACAATTAACAAAAGATTCTTACGTTGAAAACATTAAAAAATGTTTTGCTCGTGATGTGAGCAAAAACTTCAAGGAACTTTATTTGCCAATCGACAAGCAAAAATGGGGGATGCCAGCGCACATGATTAATGCTTATTATCATCCTTTATTGAATGAAATCGTGTTCCCAGCTGGAATTATGCAATCACCATTTTTTGAGGAAAATGGCGAAGATGCAATCAATTACGGTCGAATTGGAATGGTTATTGGACATGAATTCACCCACGGTTTTGATGATATGGGTTCAAAATTTGCAGCTGATGGAAGTTTTACAAACTGGTGGTCGGAAGAAGACCGAAAATTATTTGAAGAAAAAACCAAAGTTTTGGGTGAAACTTTTTCTGGATTTTGTCCAATTGAGGGGCATTGTGTTAATTCTGAATTAACTATGGGAGAAAATATTGCCGATTTAGGTGGGATTACTTTAGCCTATTATGCATATACAAAAACAGACGAATTTAAATCAGGTGAATTGAAAAATGGATTTACACCTGCACAACGTTTCTTTATTTCCTTTGCTCAGCTTTGGAAAATTAATTACACAGATGCTGAAATGAAAAAAAGAATTGCAAATGACGAGCATTCTCCAGGGATGTATCGAGTTAACGGACCATTAATGAATTGTCCCGAATTTCATGAAGCTTTTGAAGTTAAAGAAGGTGACAAAATGAGAAATTCTTTGTTGAAAGTCGCAAAAATTTGGTAAAATTGAATCTGACTTTAACATTTAAATAAACAAAAACAGTACTTTACACTTTAAATCCCAAAAGATGTTAATTTATTTTAAATAAAATTAGTACTTTCGGGACGAGAAAAACTATCTTAAAAACTTATTATAGCATTTTAAAAATATATTTTATTTATGAAATTTACTAAATTCATTTCGCTTTCTTTATTTTTATTAATCACATCTTTTTATTTTGGGCAATCAGCAACTGTGCGTGGATTTGTTTATGAAAAAGAAAATGGAGAGCCAATTCCATTTCAAAAGGTCAAATTAGTTACTGTGAACAAGACAATTTATGGTGCGGTTACTGATTTGAATGGTTTTTTCTCTATTCCAAAATTAATTATAGGTGTTTATACATTAAAAGTTGAAAGTAGTGGATTTGATTCAATTTCAAAAAAAGTAGAAATTACGAAAGCAAATCAAATTGTCGATTTAAAAATTGAACTTATTAAGACTGAAAAGGTTAAAAATATGGATCAAATAGATGTCAGTGCAATTGCAAAAACAAAAAAAACGGAAGTTGGAACTTCAGTAATTAAATTAGATAAAAAGGGCTTAGAAAGAATTCCAAGTGTTGGAGCTGAAAATGATATTGTTGGTGCTTTAAGTGTTACACCTGGGGTTGTTACAACTGGAGATCAAGGAGGACAATTATATGTTCGGGGAGGAACTCCAATTCAGAATAAAATTTTGTTAGATGGAATGACAATTTATACACCATTTCACTCAATTGGTTTTTTCTCAATTTTTGAGACCGAATTAGTGAAAAATGTTGATATTTATACTGGAGGATTTGACTCAAAATATGGAGGAAGAATTTCTTCTGTAATGGATATTTCATATCGAGATGGAAATAAAAGAAAGCAAGGTGGTAAAATTTCTGTAAGTCCATTTTTGGCTAAATTGGTTTTAGAAGGTCCGATTTCAAGGGGAAAAGATGGTAAAGAAAATAATAATTCTTATATATTTTCAGCTAAACATTGCTTGTTAGATTATACTTCAAAATCTCTTTATCCGACTGTGAATGAAGGGAATGGTTTGCCTTTTGCATTTACTGATTTATATGGTAAAATTACTTTAGGGTCAACTGGAGGTTCAAAATTCAGCGTTTTTGGATTGAGTAATTCAGATAATGTTAATTACCAAGATTTGGCAAAATTATCTTGGAGTCAAAGAGGTGGAGGTATGAATTTCTTATTAATTCCAGCAGGTACACCAGTATTTATTAGAGGACATTTGAACGCATCAAAATACTCAATAGCTTTTGAAGAATTTGGATCACCGGTAGATTCAAGTTCAATTGGTGGTGCTGAATTAGGATTTGATTTCTCATTCTTCCAAAAAAATGAAGGTCAATTGGATATAGGAGTTGCAATTAATGGTTTCAATACAAAATATACAACTTATAATGAAGCTGCTCGAAAAATCACAGATGATAATTTTAGTTTCGAATTTAATTCATACATTAATTACAAAATTATTCGTGGACGTTTCGTTATTCAGCCAGGAGTGAGGTTACAAGCATATTTATCTCAAAATACAATTTCTCCAGAACCAAGATTGGGAATCAAATACAATGCTTCTGAAAATTTCAGACTTAAATTCTCTGGGGGTAGATATTCACAAAATTTCACTTCTGCTTCATCAGACAAAGATATTGTGAATTTATTTAATGGACTTTTATCAGCACCAACAAATTACCAAAAAGAATTTGTATCAGAAACTGGAAATGTTTCAACGGTTAAAAATGCCTTACAATATTCTTGGCATGCGATTTTAGGTACAGAATATGATGTAAATAAATTCTGGAGTGTAAATTTAGAAGGGTATTACAAATTATTTACCCAATTGAGTAATTTAAATCAAAACAAAGTGTATGACGATGAACCTCAATTTGAAAACATTGCAGATGTTTACAAAAAAGATTTCATAATAGAATCAGGTAAATCTTATGGAGCTGATTTATTAGTGAAATATTCAAAAGATAGATGGTTTTTATGGGCTGTATATTCTCTAGGATATTCCACAAGATGGGATGGTTTAACTTCTTATGCTCCAGTCTTTGACAGACGTCACAACATTAATTTAGTTGGAACTTATTTATTCGGAAAAAAGAAAAATTTAGAATTAAGTACACGCTGGAATTTAGGATCGGGTTTACCTTATACTCCAAATGCAGGAGGATACCAAAATGAAGATTTTAATCAAGGAATAAGCACAAATATTACTACTTCCAATTCTTCAACTACTTCAACAGTTTATGGAGCCTTTAACAGTCAAAGATTACCATATTATCACAGACTTGATATAACTGTAAAAAAGAATTTTGAATTCAAGAACAAAACTAAAATGGAAATCATTGCAAGTGTAACGAATGTTTACAATAGAAATAATATTTTTTATAAAAATAGAATTACAGGAAAAGAAATTTACCAATTTCCTTTCTTACCAAGTTTAGGGGTGAGCTATAAATTTTAATTTTATTTTCAGTGTGTTATTTGTTTGTTATCAGTTAATTACGAAAAGATTAAAAAATAATTCAAAAAAAACTGATTTTTCCCATTGTCAAACAAAATAAAGTCTGTATATTTGCACCCGCTAAGAGCTTATACTTAAAGCGAAAATTAGATTCCGTAGCTCAGCTGGTAGAGCAATACACTTTTAATGTATGGGTCCTGGGTTCGAATCCCAGCGGGATCACATAAAGCCTCGATTTTATCGGGGCTTTTTCTATTAATAGCCCTATATTTAAGGATTTTCAACGTTTTCGCTCTCCCTCTCACATTGAAATAATTGATTAATTCATCAATTTGCACTCAATTTCTCGTAACCTATTCCGTAACCTAAAAATTCTACGTTACTTTGGTTACTGAAAATCATGTATCGTTGATTATATCTAAGCTGTAGCGATTTTTATTTTGCTTAAAAACAGGAAAATCCTTGAACGATTTACATCATTTTTAATTGAAAATGTTATGAAAAATCATCAGAAATTTAGTGTATTGTTTTGGTTGTATCATCAAAAGCAAAAAAACGGTTTATCTCCTTTGTATATCAGAGTTTATATTGATAGCAAAAGAACCGAAATTGCAACGAATATTTACATTGATCCAAAGGAATGGGACAAGCGACAATTACGAGTAAAAGCAAGTGTTAAAAACAATCATTTAATAAATGGGGTAATTGATAAATCAAGAAACCAATTACAACAAATCTTTTTAGATTTCGCATCGAGAGGATTAAAAACTACAGCTATTGAAATTAAAAATGTTTACATTGGAAAACCAGCGATAATTGAGGAAGTTCCAAAAGACAAAACAATTCTGGAAGCATTCGACTATCACAATTTAAAGATGGCTGAATTAGTGAAAATTTCCAAAGTAACAAACAGCACTTTAACCAGGTATAAAATTA
>CAMBRH010000014.1 GCA_945870115.1 Chitinophaga pinensis
GATAGGACTGAAAGTTATTAGTGCTACAAAAGTTTCGTATGATTAAAAAATAAGCCTCTAATTTATGAAAAAAATATCCTTTATTCTTTTTGCGATTTTATCAATAAGCAATTTTAATTTTTCTCAATTTGCAGAAATCCCACAAAAAACAACTGAATTTGTAATTTCTAAAAAAGATTTTAATTCCGAAAATATATTAAAACTATTGTTTAATGGAAAAATAAACTCTGAATATTCAGCCATTGCTTGGAAACCATATCCCAAAGAAAATGTACCTCTTTCTTTTGATAATTTATGCTATACAAATGTAGATTCTATTTTATATTTCAATAATGAAGTAAATGCCCTTGTTACTTTAAGAAGTGTTGAACGCACTGAGTTTGGAGAAAATGATTGTGCTAGTTGTTCACCAACTATAGGTTTAGCTTTTTTTGAATTAGAAAACGGCAAATGGAAATTATTAAATTTCAACCACTCGGTTACAAAACTTGGACAAGGTGGATTTGTTCCTCGTAAAAAAATCGTTCAAATTGGATCTAATGAATATGTTTTATCTTTGAATGGAGAAGATTTAGCTGGTGGTGGAATAATTAGTCCAGAATACGAATATTGGTTTAGACTAAATGGATCAAATTTTTCAGAAGTTGCATTTATGTATTATAAATCGGAAATCGCTAACGATTTAATTTCTGTAATTCAAAGAGACATTGAGATTATCAAATCGGATGAAAACGAGTTTTATGAATTAGTTTTGAATTCCAAAATTCTTGATTATGAAAATGTGGTCAATTATGATGTAGATAAACCAATTATAACAAATTTACCACAAGAGAAATATCAATTTAAGTGGGGTTATAATAAATTTGTTTTAAAATAGAATAAATCTAACAAAAAAACGACTTACAATTAAAAACCTTTTTCTAATTTAGAATCTATTTCACATTTAAGCGAATTCCAATTTTTATCTGGATTCGCTTTTTTTTGTAACCAATTTAGTTTTTTGAGTTTATTATTTCAACTTAAATTATTTTACAAAATCGATTTTCTTAACTAATATTAACTAAGTTGTTAGTTTTTATTTAAGTTGAAAATTTATTTTTGCACTCTTAAATTAAAATTATGAAATATTTTCTCTTCACTTTAAGTTTATTTTTTCTTTTTGAAACTCAAGCTCAAACAAGCACTAAGTTACCAAGTTCTTTGTCTGTTTTTATGGATTGTAACAATGGCGGGGAATGTTATTTAGATTTTATTAGAAAAGAACTCGATGTTTTGACTTTTGTGAGAGATAGAACAGATGCAGATGTTCATGTTTTGATTACAAATCAATGGAATAGCAATGGCGGTGCAATTAGAAATTTGATTTTGGTTGGACGGAATTCTTTTGAAAATCAATCGGATACCTTGAGTTATTACATTGATCCAAACTTAACAGAAGATGAAAAACGAAATTTACTGTCAAAAAACCTTAAAATTGCTTTATTTCCACTTTTGAAAAAAACTGAAATTGGAAAAACGATTGAAATTAATTTTCCAAAACGAGAAGCGCTTGTTATTGATTCAATTGTCAAAGATCCTTGGAATTATTGGGTTTTTCAACTGGGTTTAAATGGCTATTCTGATGGAAATGCAAATTATTTTAACATGAGTGGAACAGGATATATTTCAATAAATAGAGAAACTGAAAAATCTAGAACAGTTGGATATTTTAATGCATACCGTGAAAAACAAGAATTTAAAGACAACGGTCAAGTTTATGTGTACGATTTTCAGAGTTATAGTAGTGAATTAAATCATTCTGCAAAAATGAATGAACATCTAGCACTTGGAATTTCAAATTATTATATGAATTCTATTTTTAGTAATTACAAACACCGCGTTTCACTACAACCTAGAATTGAATATAGCATTTTTCCTTACAAGGATTTTAATACAAAGAGGATGGTTTTTGCAGTTGAAATTGGACCACAATTTCAGCAATACATGGATACAACGATTTACCTTAAATCAAAGGAAATGTTGATGCAACAAAATATATCTTTAATTTCATCATTTACAAAACCTTGGGGAAGTATCAATGTAGGTTTTTTCTGGAGTAATTACCTTCATGATTTCAGTAAAAATCAATTCAGCATAAATGGAGCAATTTCTACCCGACTTTTCAAAGGATTGAACTTTGCAATTTGGGGAAATTATGCTTTTGTTAACGACCAAATTAACATTCGAAAAGGTGATATTTCTGTTGATCAACTTTTAGTTAAAAACAAAGAGTTACTTTCTAATTATAATTTCAATATCGGAATGGGCGTTAGTTATCGTTTTGGAAGTAAAAACAATAGTCAAGTTTTTCCAAGTTTCAAAGGATTAAATTATTCGATAAATCTTTAGGAGAAAAATTTCACAATACTAATTAAAAATATAAAAAGTAAATTTGCACTTAATTTAATTGAGATTCATTAAAAATTTCTTTAGGAATTTTAGGGTATTTCTTTGCTAAGCCACTGTACCACGAATCCGTCGAAAACCAACCTACTTCAATAATTGCCCATTTGGAGTTTTTCTTTTCAAAAAGCCCCTCAACATCACAACAGTCATAAGAAGCATCGGGGAATTCAATTATTTTTTTGTCTTTTCTTTCAGCAGTTGCTTCAAGCCAGGCAAAATTGTTTGAAATTTTTAGATGTTTTATTTCATAATTTAGTTCTTGGTTTAAGTCTTTAAAAATTTCTTGATTAATTAAATCAAGAATTGAGGAACGATCAAAATTATTAACTTTTGTTTCAACCTTAAAGTCATTAACCTTTTGAGAACAAGATAAAAAAAGAAAAGTAAACAATGATATATTAAATATTTTCATTTTATTTTTTTTAAACGGAAATTAGAAAAATTCATAATTTAAAATTCATCGTTCATAACTCTTTTCACTCCAAAACATCCAACTTCGCAAAGCGCAACAAAAGGGTTTTACTTCCTTCTTTAGGAAAGAAAATGGTAGCTTTTTTATCGTCACCAACGCCATTTATTTCAATTATTTTTCCTTTTCCAAAACGCTCGTGTTGCACATTGTAGCCAACTTTTAGATCTTGTTGTGAATTTCCTTTGGATGTCTTTGAACCCAAACTATCCAAAGAACTTAAATTTCTTGGAGCAACGAAACTTTTATTTAAACCGCCAGTAAATGGTTTTTCAGCCAAGGAAGAACTTGAATTAAGTGATCTTCCTCCCAAACTTGTTCCAGCTCCTACTTTTCCATAGGGATTTTCTTGTTGGACAAAATCTTTGTTTATTTCAGTCAAAAAACGACTAGGTTCAGTTGACGTTAAATTTCCCCAAACGAAACGAGAAACAGAATAGGAAATTGTACAGGTTTTTTCGGAACGAGTTAAAGCGACATAAAATAAACGTCTTTCTTCTTCCAATTCCGTTCTAGAATTTAAAACCATTTGTGATGGAAAAAGATTTTCTTCCAAACCAACTAAAAATACATGCTTAAATTCTAATCCTTTACTGGAGTGAATTGTCATCAAGGAAATTTTATTTTTATCTTCATCTTTAGAATTGTCGGCATCAGTCAATAAAGCAACATCCATCATAAATCCTGAAAGTGTTCTCATTTCTTCCTCCGAACCTTCGTCTGAAAAAGCTTGAATACCATTTAAAAGTTCTTCGATATTTTGATAACGTTCAACTTCTTCTGGGCCTTTATCTTTTTCGCTGTATAAATCTTTTAAAACTCCAGAAGATTTTGCAATTAAATGCGCCATTGTGTAAGCATCTTTCGTATCAATTTCTGCCGAAAAACTTTTAATCATGGTTGCAAATTCAGAAATCTTAGCTTTCGTTGGACCATTTATCGCAGCTGGATATTGCGAAAAATTTGAAATCACATCCCACATGCTCACACCAAATTGATTTGCTGTAATTACAATGTTCTCAATACTCGTTTTCCCAATTCCTCTTCTAGGATAATTGATGACACGTTTTAATGCTTCTTCATCTTTCGGATTTGCTGCAAGTCTAAAGTAGGAAAGTAAATCTTTTATTTCCTTGCGTTGATAAAATGAAAGTCCGCCGTAAATTTTGTACGGCATATTTAATTTTCGCATCGATTCCTCAAAAGTTCTCGACTGACGATTTGTTCTATATAAGATAGCGAAATCTTTAAAGTCTAATCCTTCGCCTTGTTTTTTATCGTAAATTTTGTTTGCAACAACTTTTCCTTCTTCGTTATCCGTTAATGTTTTCAAAATCGTAATCGGACTTCCTAATTCATTATCTGTCCAAACGCTTTTCTTAATTTGATCTTGATTTTTTGCAATCACAGAATTTGCCGCCTCAACTATACTTTTTGTACTTCTATAATTTTGTTCCAATTTGAACATGCGAAAATCTGGGTAATCTTTTTTGAAGTTTAAGATGTTTTGAATGTTCGCTCCACGGAAAGAATAGATACTTTGAGCATCATCCCCAACAACGCAAATGTTTTCAAAAACAGCAGCTAATTTTTTCACGATGAGGTATTGCGCATAGTTTGTATCTTGGTACTCATCAACCAAAATATACTTAAATTTATGCTGATAATGTTGTAATACATCTGGAAAATCTCTCAACAAAACATTCGTTTGAAAAAGTAAATCGTCAAAATCCATCGCCCCGGCTTTTTGACAGCGATTTACATAAACCCGATACAAACGAGCCATTTCAGGTCGTTTCGCTAAATGGTCTTCCGTTTGGATTTCCGTATTTTCAGCATACGCCTCGTGAGAAATCAAATTATTTTTTGCAGCAGAAATTCTTCCCAACACCATACTTGGCTTATATGCTTTGTCATCTAAATTCAATTCTTTTACGATGTCTTTCATCAAGCTTTTTGAATCTTGTGTATCGTAAATGGTGAAATTTGTAGGATATCCAATTTTTTCAGCATTGAATCTCAAAATACGTGAAAAAACAGAGTGAAAAGTTCCCATTGTCAAATTCTTTGATTCAGAATTTCCTACAATAGAGTGAATTCTTTCATTCATTTCTTTGGCAGCTTTGTTGGTAAAAGTTAAGGCTAAGACATTAAAAGCGTCCACTCCACGATTCAACATGTGAGCAATTCGGTAAGTTAAAACACGCGTTTTTCCAGACCCAGCACCAGCAATAACCATCATTGGTCCATCGATATTTTCAACTGCTTCCCGCTGACTTTCGTTTAAACCACTTAAATAATCCAAAGAATTTTCCATAATGCAAAGGTAAGATTTTATTTTTATTTTTCTGCTAACTTCAGTTATGTTGACTTCTAGAATCTTAATACTGTTGACTTCGAGAGCCTCAGTCAACAGTAAAAATTGTGGTTGCTAACTTCGAGAGCCTCAGTCAGCAGTAAAAATTGTGATTGCTAACTTCGATAACTTCAGTATTGTTGCCTGAAATTGAAATTAATCTATTTCATTTTGTTGACTGAGGCACTCGTGTTGGCTGAGGCTCTCGTGCTGGCTGAGGCTCTCGAAGTCAACAAAATAATGTTTACACAAAAAAAATGGTGGCTGAGAAAAGAAAAAATAGGGTTTACACAAAAAAATGGTGGCTGAGGCTCTCGAAGCCCGATTTTTTCATATCTTTATTTCCATGAACAAAGCTTGGATGTACATATTAGAATGTTGCGATGGAAGTTTTTACACTGGTAGCACAATTGATTTGGAAAGAAGATTGCTTCAACATCAAAATGGGGAAGGAGCAAACCACACTAAAAAAAGATTGCCTGTCAAGTTGATTTATTCCGAAGAATACCAAAGAATAGATACCGCTTTTTACCGAGAAAAACAAGTGCAAGGTTGGAACAGGACAAAAAAGTTAGCGCTTATAAATGGCGAATACGAAAAATTACCAGAGTTGTCAGTTGCTTATCGAGATAAATAATCGCTACTTCGAGAGCCTCAGTCAGCGTTTATTTTTGTCTGAGGTTTCAATTTGAGAAAGTTCATAAATCAACATATCAACTGACTTACAAACAACTCCTCGCTAAAAGTATTTCTTGTGAAATCGGTGGCTGAGGCACTCGAAGCCCCGTTTCACAAAAATAATCCACTTTAAATTAGGATTAGTGTTTTTTTTTTTTTGCTTTGCAAGGTTAAAATGGAGAGCTATGAAATTTGATTTAAATTTATGGGATTTAATATTTTTTGTTTTAGGAATAATAATTTCTGTTGTCTTAAGTGTCAAAATAATATCATATTTTCAGCCACAGTTGGAAATTCAAAATGTCCGTTTTAAAAATGAGATTGTAAATAAAGTAGATAAGAAAGTAATTAAATTTGATGTAGTGAATTTAAACCCTTTATATTTAGCCTCAAATGTAAGAGCAGAAGTTTGTATTGTTGAAGGCAATACGACATATCATCTCAAAGTAGATTTTCCTGAATTTTTGTTGATTGACAAAAAAGGGTCTCCAAACACTGCTGATAGTAAAGCCTTTATTGCATTTGATATTCATAATTCTTTGATTGATAGAAATATAGTAAGTTATGATGTTGTTTTAAATAAATTAGAAAATAAAGAAAACTACCTTAGAATTAGAGTTTTTTCATGTCACGAAAAAACAGGTTTTGGAAAAGTAATCAAAGGTAGATGTAAATATAACAATCAATCAAATTCATTTAATCTTATCCCATGAAAAAAACGCTATTCTCCCTATCACTTATTTTAACATCTTTCTTTGGATTTTCTCAAAGTTTGAACTTAACACTTACATCAAACACTTTTACTACTGGTAATCTTAGCACAACAGCTTATGATGATACGCTCTACCTAAATCCAGGTCAAAGTATCAATCTTAATACGGCGTCTAGTGGAAATTTTGATGTATTTAAAGTTAACTATATGCAAGGACAAACATCTGAATTTATTTGGCAGAATTCAACATCATGGGAACAATCGTCTCTGCCTTATTCATACACTTTCCAACCAGGATTTGCTGATTTTGTTTTATTTATTACATATCAGAGTGGTACGTTATTACAAACTATGTATAAAATTTTAGTTATCAATGCTGAAAATATTGACACTTATAATATTGGTTTAATCGGTACATCAATTTTCCCTTATAGTGCTACTATTGATCATGATTTGGTAACTTCAGATAGCATCACTTACACAACTAATCTTAATTTAATACCTGGTAACTTGAAATTTAGACAAGATGATTCTTGGTTCTCTTATTGGGGCGGAAATAGCTTTCCAACGGGCACGGGAGTTGTTTCAGGTTCTGAAATATATGTTAATCAAGCAGGAAATTATGATGTAACTTTTAATAGGTCAACAGGCGCTTATAATTTTACAAGAATAGGTGACTTACCTTCTCAAATACTAAACACCATGTCAACAAATGGACTTATGGCTTGGTATCCTTTTAATGGAAATGGAAACGATATGAGCGGCAATGGGTATCATTTAACAAATAATAATTGTCAACCAACTACCAATAGATTTGGAAATAATGCGGGAGCATATATTGTTGGTCCAACTCAGACTTTTTCTTATGGATTTTGCAACACTCCCAATAGTTTTCCTATGAACGTAAGTCAAGATTTCTCTTTTTCATTTTGGGTTAATATGGAAGCTGTCGGTCAAATAATAAACCTCAAGTATTTTGCAGACAATGTTCCATCTTGTTCAAATAATGAATTAGCACTCACAACCTCAGGTAACAGTAGTTTTGATGTTTTGGTAGATAATCATTGTAGTGCTAATACAAGTTCATTTTCAAGTTGTGTTTCAAACTTTGGTGTGGTATTGAATGAATGGCAACATATTGCTTATACAAAATCAGGAAATACATTTAAAATTTACATCGATGGTGTTTTAAGAAATACACAAAGTCTTACGCCAACGAACAACATTCATAATGCAGTTTGCATGCAGTTAGGAAGTTTTTCAGGGAAATTTGATGATCTTTCTATTTACAGTCGAAGTTTAACAGATGCTGAAATAACAAATATGTTCAACAGCACAGCAACTTCAAGCATTGCTGAAATTGATAACTTTATGCAATTATATCCAAACCCAACTTCTCATTTCTTAAACGTAAAAACAAATTACATTGGAGAATTTCAAATTCTAGATTTAAGTGGTAGAATGTTAATCACCACCACAGAAACTCAAATAGATTTAAGTTCACTTTCTGCTGGGCAATATTTCATCAAAGCAGGAGAAAATTGTCAAAAAATTATTTTAGAATAAAAATAAATTATTTCAAATCAAAAAGCTCTCAGAAATGGGAGCTTTTTTCTTTCGTGGTAATTTTTATAGTAAGTTGCTAACTTCGAGCGCCTCAGTCAGCAGCTTGAAATCATATTGTTGACTGAGGCTCTCGTGCTATCTGAGGTTCTTTTTTTTTTGCAATTGTTGCCTGAGGCTCTCGAAGGCAACAATCCAAAAAAAAGTAATAAACACCTTAATGTTAAAAAAAATCAATTATTTTACATAAAGGTTTGCAAACTAAGATTTTCTTTATATCTTTGCACCCCTCAAAGTATGTTTGAGATAATTATTTATTAATATAAAGTTAGAGTAATTTATGCCAACTATCCAACAATTAGTTCGCAAAGGACGCACGGCAAACGTTAAGAAAAGCAAATCTGCTGCTCTTGATTCCTGCCCGCAGCGCAAAGGGGTATGTGTAAGGGTTTACACCACTACTCCTAAAAAGCCTAATTCAGCAATGAGAAAAGTTGCTAGGGTTAGACTAACGAACGGTAAAGAAGTTAATGCTTATATCGGAGGTGAAGGACACAATTTACAGGAGCACTCCTTAGTGCTTGTACGTGGTGGAAGAGTTAAAGATCTTCCAGGGGTAAGATACCACATCGTACGAGGCGCTGAAGATACAGCTGGTGTTGAAGGTCGTACACAAAGAAGATCTAAGTATGGTACTAAGAGACCAAAAGTAAAAAAATAATTTAAAGCTTTCTAAGAAATGAGAAGAAGAAAAGCCAAAAAGAACCCGATCCTTCCAGATCCAAAGTTTAATGATGTTCAAGTAACAAAATTCGTGAACAACTTAATGTATGACGGAAAAAAGAATCTTGCATTCAAGATTTTTTATGATGCATTAGAAATCGTTGACGGAAAACTAGAAGATACAACAGGTTTAGATGCGTTCAGAAAAGCGCTAGAAAATGTAACTCCAAGTGTGGAAGTTAGATCTCGCCGTGTAGGTGGAGCTACTTTCCAAATCCCAACTCCTGTTCGTGAGGACAGAAAAGCATCTTTAGCGATGAAATGGTTAATCGGTTACTCTCGTAAGAGAAACGAAAAATCAATGGCTGGTAAATTAGCTTCTGAAATTATTGCTGCTTCGAAAGAAGAAGGTGCAGCGTATAAAAAGAAAGAAGATACTTTACGTATGGCTGAAGCAAATAAAGCATTTTCACACTTTAGATTTTAATTAGAATGGCAAGAGATCTTAAATATACAAGAAATATAGGTATTGCTGCTCATATTGATGCTGGTAAAACAACAACAACTGAGCGTATTCTTTTTTATTCAGGTGTAAACCACAAAATTGGTGAAGTTCACGATGGTGGAGCTACAATGGACTGGATGGAGCAAGAGCAAGAAAGAGGTATTACAATTACTTCTGCTGCAACAACAGTAAATTGGAAATATAGAGGACAAGATTACCACATTAATATTATTGACACACCGGGACACGTTGACTTTACAGTTGAGGTGAATCGTTCGTTAAGAGTATTAGATGGTTTAGTTTTCTTGTTTTCTGCAGTTGATGGTGTTGAACCTCAATCTGAAACAAACTGGAGATTAGCAAACAATTATAATGTTCCAAGAATTGGTTTCGTAAACAAAATGGACCGTCAAGGTGCAGATTTCTTAATGGTGTGTAAACAAGTTAAGGAAATGTTAGGAAGTCATGCTTTACCTTTACAAATTAATATTGGTGATGAAGATAACTTCAAAGGAGTTGTTGATTTAATCAATTTTAAAGGTATCGTTTGGAATGACCATGATATGGGAATGACTTTTCAAGAAGTTGAAATCCCTGCTGATATTATCGACGAAGCAAGAAGACTTAGAAGTGAATTATTGGAAGCAGTTGCTGAATTTGATGAAACTTTAATGGAAAAATTCTTTGAAGATGAAAATTCATTAACTGAAAGAGAAATTTTAGACGCATTACGTCAAGCAACTATCTCAGGAAAAGTTGTTCCAATGATGTGTGGTTCTTCTTTTAAAAACAAAGGTGTTCAAGCAATGTTAGATATGGTGATGGAAATTCTTCCTTCTCCAATGGATACTGCTGGTATTACTGGAATCAATCCAAAAACGGATGAAGAAGTAACACGTCTACCTTCTTACGATGAGCCGTTTGCAGCTTTAGCGTTTAAAATTGCAACAGATCCTTTCGTAGGTCGTTTATGTTTCATTAGAGCTTATTCTGGTAAATTACCTGCAGGTTCTTATGTTTACAATACACGTACTGAAAATAAAGAGCGTATTTCACGTATCTTCCAAATGCATGCAAACAAGCAAAATTCAATTGATGAGTTAGGTGCTGGTGATATTGGTGCGGTTGTTGGATTTAAAGATATTCGTACTGGAGATACATTGTGTGCTGAAAATGCTCCAATCATCTTAGAATCTATGAATTTCCCAGATCCAGTTATCGGTTTAGCTATTGAGCCTAAAACTCAAGCTGATCAAGATAAATTGGGTATTGGTTTAAATAAACTTTCTGAAGAAGATCCTACTTTTAAAGTAAATACTGACGAAGAAACTGGACAAACAATCATTAGTGGAATGGGTGAGCTTCACCTTGAAATTATTATCGATCGTTTGAAAAGAGAATTTAAAGTTGAAGTAAATCAAGGTGCTCCTCAAGTTTCTTACCGTGAGGCAATTAACAGCGGAATCGAACATAGAGAAGTTTACAAAAAACAATCAGGTGGTCGTGGTAAATTTGCTGATATTTTTGTTAAAATTACTCCTCAAGACAAAGAAGATAAACCAGGTTTAGAATTCATAAATACAATTAAAGGTGGTAATATTCCTCGTGAGTTTATTCCTTCAGTTGAAAAAGGTTTCAGAGAGTCTATGAAAAATGGAGTTTTAGCAGGATACCCAATGGATACAATGAAAGTAGAATTGATGGATGGTTCTTACCATAATGTCGATTCAGATTCTTTATCCTTTGAAATCTGTGCTAGAATGGCTTACCGTGAAGCGGTTAAAAAATGTAGCCCAATTCTTTTGGAACCGATTATGAAACTAGAAGTTGTTTGTCCAGAAGAAAATATGGGTGACATCGTTGGAGATTTAAATCGTCGTCGTGGAATGATGAGAGGTATGGATGATAGAAATGGTGCAAAAGTTGTTAAAGCGGATGTTCCTTTATCTGAAATGTTTGGATATGTTACACAATTGAGAACTATGTCTTCAGGTCGTGCAAACTCTTCAATGGAATTCTCACATTACGCTGAAGCACCTGCAAATGTTGCTAAAGAGGTAATCGCAAAAGTAAACGGTAAAGTAAACGCTTAATAATTAGGAAATGAGCCAAAAAATTAGAATCAAATTAAAGTCTTACGATCACAATTTAGTTGACAAGTCAGCTGAAAAAATCGTAAAAACTGTAAAGGCAACTGGAGCAGTAGTTAGCGGTCCAATTCCTTTACCAACGCATAAAAGAATTTATACAGTTTTGAAATCTCCACACGTTAACAAAAAAGCGCGTGAGCAATTTGAATTATGTTCTTACAAAAGATTGTTAGACATTTATTCATCTTCTTCAAAAACAGTTGATGCTTTAATGCGTTTAGAACTTCCTAGTGGAGTTGATGTAGAAATTAAAGTTTAATGTTCACACATTATTCATAATTTATAATTAATAATTAATAGTAAAGTATGCCTGGATTAATTGGTAGAAAAATCGGAATGACTAGCATCTACAGTGCCGAGGGTAAGGCAACACCATGCACAGTGTTAGAAGTTGGTCCTTGTGTCGTAACTCAGTTAAAGACACAAGATCGAGATGGGTATGAGGCAGTTCAATTGGGCTTTGGAGAACGTAAAGATAACAGAACTCCAAACGCATTGAAAGGTCACTTCAAAAAAGCAAACACAACTCCTAAAATGAAGGTTGTTGAGTTTAAAGGTTTTGAAGGTCTAAATCTCGGAGATACAGTTGACGCAAACATCTTTGAAGAAGGTGATTTTGTAGCTGTAATAGGAACTTCAAAAGGAAAAGGTTTCCAAGGGGTTGTAAAAAGACATGGTTTTGGTGGTGTTGGTCAAGCAACTCACGGTCAACATAACCGTCTTAGAGCTCCTGGTTCAATCGGTGCTTGTTCTTATCCTGCTCGTGTATTCAAAGGAATGCGTATGGCTGGACAAACAGGTAATAAACGAGTGATGACAGAAAATCTTCAAGTTTTGAAAGTTTTAATTGATAGAAATATCGTAGTAGTTAAAGGATCTGTTCCTGGATCTAAAGGTTCAACCGTATTAATAGCGAAATAAAATGGAAGTAAAAGTATTTGACCAAAAAGGAAAAGCTACTTCTAAAAAAGTAACTCTTTCGGATGCAATCTTTGGTATAGAACCAAATGATCATGCAATTTACTTAGATGTAAAACAACACTTGGCTAACCGTCGTCAAGGTACCCACAAATCAAAAGAGAGAGCAGAGATTTCTGGTTCTACTCGTAAGATTAAAAAACAAAAAGGTACTGGTGGTGCACGTGCAGGTAGTGTTAAGTCTGGAACTAGAGTCGGTGGAGGTCGTATCTTTGGACCAAGACCAAGAGATTATCATTTCAAATTGAATGTTAAATTAAAACAATTAGCTCGTAAATCTGCTTTTACTTATAAAGCAACTACTGATGCAATTATTGTTTTGGAAGATCCTACATTCAGTGCAATCAAAACACAAGAATTCATTAACATGATCGGTGGTTTGGAATTGCAAAATGAAAAAGTATTGTTGATTTTAGGTTCAAAAAATGATAATGTTTATTTATCATCTAAAAACTTAAAACGTGTGAAAGTTGTTACTGCAGATTCTTTTAATACATATGATGTATTGAATGCGAAAAAAGTAGTTTTAGCTGAAAGTTCAATCGAAGTAATCGAAAAGATTCTAAACTAATCTAGAAATGAATACAATTATCAAAAAGCCATTGATTACAGAAAAAGCAACTGCTGCGAGTGAAACTCGTAACCGTTTTACTTTCTCTGTGGCAAAAAGTGCTAATAAAATAGAGATAAAAAAAGCTGTCGAAAAAATGTATAACGTTCATATTACGAAAGTACATACAATGACATATGGCGGCGGTAAATCCTCGGTGAAACACACCAATAAAGGTATCGTTACTCAACCAAACAACCCTTGGAAAAAGGCAATTGTTACGGTTGCAGATGGAGAAACGATTGATTTGTTTAATAACATTTAACAAAAAGTAATGGGTCTTAAAAAATTCAAGCCTACCACTCCAGGGCAAAGACACAAGATTAACAGCACTTATGCTGAGGTAACTACCAACATCCCTGAAAAGAGTTTGACGGAAGGTATCAGCAAGTCTGGTGGTCGTAACAATGACGGTAGAATGACCATGAGGTATATTGGTGGTGGTCATAAACAAAAATACCGTATCATTGATTTTAAAAGAGACAAACAGGATATCCCTGCAACTGTCAACACGATTGAGTATGATCCAAATCGTACTGCTCGTATTGCATTGTTGTTTTATGCTGATGGTGAAAAACGATACATTATCGCACCAGATGGTTTAAAAGTTGGTGATACAGTTGTTTCAGGAAAAACTGCAACTCCTAATGTAGGAAATGCAATGTTTTTAAGTGATGTTCCACTTGGTACTGTAATTCATAACATTGAATTAAAACCAGGAAGAGGTGGAGCAGTAGCTAGAGGAGCTGGTACTTATGCTCAATTAAACGCTCGTGATGGTCGTTATGCAATCGTTAAAATGCCTTCTGGTGAAACTAGAATGATTTTAACAACTTGTTTAGCAACAATCGGATCTGTTTCAAATTCTGAGCACAGTTTAGTAGTGTCTGGTAAAGCTGGTCGTTCTCGTTGGTTAGGAAGAAGACCAAGAGTTCGTGGTGTAGTAATGAATCCTGTGGATCACCCAATGGGTGGTGGTGAAGGTAGAAATTCCGGAGGTCATCCAAGATCTCGTAACGGTATGCCTGCTAAAGGATACAAAACTCGTCAAAAGACTAAGTATTCAGATAAGTTTATTATTGAGAAAAGAAAAAAATAAGATATGAGTAGATCGTTAAAGAAACCGCCGTTTGTTCATTATAAGTTAATGAAACGCGTTGACGAAGCTCAAGCTTCAAAAAGTAAGGCTGTATTAAAAACATGGTCAAGAGCATCTACAATCACTCCAGATTTTGTTGGTTTGACAGTAGCTGTTCACAACGGGAATAAGTTTATTCCTGTATTCGTAACTGAAAACATGGTTGGACACAAGTTAGGTGAATTTTCACCAACTCGTAACTTCCGCGGTCACGGTGCAGATAAGAAAAATAAAAAACGATAATTTTTTAGTAAAATGGGTGCTAGAAAAAGAATCAGAGCTGAGAAATTGAAATCAGAGAAATTAACTACAGCTGTTGCTGGGTTAAAATCTTCTCCGATCGCTCCGAGAAAGATGAGATTAGTTGCAGATCTTGTAAGGGGAGTAGAAGTAAATAAAGCTCTAAATATATTGCAACATAATTCAAAATTTGCTTCAAAAAGTCTTGAGAAGTTATTGCGTTCAGCAATTGCTAATTGGGAACAAAAAAATGAAGGTAAAAGTTTGGAAGACGAAAAATTAGTTGTTAAATCAATTCAAGTTGATAGCGCAATGATGATGAAACGTATTCAAGCTGCACCTCAAGGAAGAGCTCATAGAATTAGAAAAAGATCTAACCACGTTACCATCATAGTTGATGGTGCTAAATAAGTAGAGATAACATGGGACAAAAGACAAATCCAATTGGAAATAGATTAGGTTACATCCATGGATGGGAATCTAACTGGTATGGAGGAAGAAATTACAAAGATAAAATCGTTGAAGACGATAAAATTCGTAAATACTTAAATGCTCGTTTATCTAGAGCAAGTCTTTCAAAAATTATTATTGAAAGAACGCTTAAACTTGTTACTGTAACTATCAATACTGCACGTCCAGGCGTAATTATTGGTAAAGGTGGTCAAGAAGTTGATAAACTTAAAGAAGAGTTAAAAAAATTAACTAAGAAAGAGATTCAAATCAACATCTTCGAAGTGAAACGTCCAGAATTGGATGCTCGCTTAGTTGCTGATGGAATCGCTAGACAGTTAGAAGCTCGTATATCTTTCCGTCGTGCAATCAAGATGGCTATTGCTTCTACGATGAGAATGGGTGCTGAAGGAATCAAAGTTAAAATATCAGGACGTTTAAACGGGGCAGAGATGGCTCGTTCAGAAATGTACAAAGAAGGACGTACTCCGTTACATACGTTCCGAGCTGATATCGACTATTCTGTAGGTGAAGCCCTAACACAATATGGCCTTTTAGGTATTAAAGTGTGGATATGTAAAGGTGAAGTTTACGGAAAAAGAGATTTATCTCCAAACATTGGAATGGCGACAACAGCTGCAAAAGGTAGCAATGCACCATCTCAAGGGAATCGTAAGCCAATGCCGGCAAAAAGAAAGAAAAAGTAACTAAATTAAAAAATTAAAAAATGTTACAGCCAAAAAGAACCAAATTTAGAAGAGTTCAAAAAGGAAGAAACCGTGGTGAAGCTGAAAGAGGTAGCACTATTGCATTTGGATCTTTTGGATTAAAAACTTTGGAGCCAGGATGGATTACATCTAGACAAATTGAAGCTTCTCGTATCGCGGTTACACGTTTTATGAAAAGAGAAGGTCAAGTTTGGATTAGAATATTTCCAGACAAACCAGTAACATCTAAACCTGCAGAGGTAAGGATGGGTAAGGGTAAAGGTGCTCCAAGCCACTGGGTTGCAGTAGTTAAACCAGGTCGTATTATGTTTGAAGCTGACGGTGTTCCTTATGAAACAGCAAAAGAAGCTTTACGTTTAGCAGCTCAAAAACTTCCTGTAAAATGTAAATTCATTGTTCGCAATGATTATGTTGTACCAGGTAAATAATTGATAATATGAAACAAGTAGAAATAACTCAATTGTCAGGTGTAGATTTAAAAAGTAGAATCGTACTTTTTGAAGAAAAATACAGCAAAATGAAATTATCTCATAGCGTAACTCCAATGGAAAATCCATTGCAAATTCGTTCATTGAGAAAATCTATTGCTAGACTGCAAACTGAATTGACTAAAAGAAACATTCAAGCTTAGGCTTGATTTAAAAATTAGCTTCACATGGAAAAGCGTAATTTAAGAAAAGAAAAATTTGGTGTTGTTACCAGCGATAAAATGGAGAAATCCATCGTTGTTTCAGTAGAAAGAAAAGTAAAACATCCAAAATATGGTAAGTTTGTCAAAAAAACTACTAAATTTGTAGCCCACGACGAAACAAATGACTGTAATATCGGTGATACTGTTCGAATCATGGAAACAAGACCATTGTCCAAAAATAAAAATTGGAGATTAGTAGAAATTGTTGAAAGAGCTAAATAAAATTAAGTAATGATACAACAAGAGTCAAGACTTTCAGTAGCAGATAACTCTGGAGCAAAAGAAGTGTTATGTATCCGCGTATTAGGCGGTACAAAACGTAGATATGCATCCGTAGGAGATAAAATCGTAGTTGCTGTAAAGAGCGCAATGCCCTCTGGAGCCGTAAAAAAAGGATCGGTTGCCAAGGCTGTGGTAGTAAGAACAAGAAAAGAAGTACGTAGAGCTGATGGTTCATACATTCGTTTCGATGATAATGCTGTGGTTATTCTTAACCAAGCAGGGGAAATGAGAGGAACTCGTATATTCGGACCTGTTGCACGTGAGCTTCGTGAGAAGAATTACATGAAAATTGTTTCACTTGCACCTGAGGTACTTTAAAATTAGTGGAAATTATGCAAAAGAAATTACACATTAAAGTAGGAGACACCGTTAAGATATTAAGTGGTGAATCTCGTAAGCAAGAAGGAAAAATTCTTAAAATTGACAAGAAAAAGGACCGTGCAATAATTGAAGGTATTAACATGATTAAGAAACATGCTAAACCAAGTGCTGCAAATCCTGAAGGAGGAATTATTGATGTTGAAGGAACAATTCACATTTCTAACCTTATGGTTGTCAATAAAGGTGTTGCTTCTCGTGTTGGCCGTAAAGCTAACAGCGAAGGAAAATTAGTACGTTACTCTAAAAAGTCAGGGGAAGAAATTAAATCATGAAATACACACCAAGACTAAAGGAAAAGTATGCTCAGGAAATAATTCCTGCACTTACTGAAAAATTTGGGTACAAAACCGTTATGCGTGTACCTAAATTAACTAAAATTGTTTTAAGCCAAGGTATTGGTGATGCAGTTGCAGATAAAAAACTAATCGACAATGCTATTGTTGAAATGTCAAGAATCGCAGGGCAAAAAGCAATTTCAACGAATTCTAAAAAAGATATCTCAAATTTCAAATTACGTAAAGGAATGCCAATTGGTACGAAAGTAACTTTACGTGGTGAAAAGATGTATGATTTTTTAGATCGTTTTATTTCAATCGCTTTGCCAAGAACACGTGATTTTCGTGGAATTAGCTCAAAAGGATTTGATGGTAGAGGTAACTTTAATTTAGGTATTAAAGAGCAAATCATCTTCCCAGAGATTGATATTGATAAAGTTAATCGTATCTTAGGAATGGATATTACTTTCGTTACTTCAGCTGATAGTGACGAAGAAGGTATTGCATTATTAGATGCATTTGGTTTTCCATTTATTAAAAAATAAGAAAAGATGGCTAAAGAATCAATGAAAGCGCGTGAGCGTAAAAGAGAAAGAATGGTTGTTAAAGATGCTGCGAAAAGAGCTGCTTTGGTAACAATTTTAAAATCTTCAAGTACTGATGAGGCAATTGTAGCTCAAAAATGGGATGCAATGATGGCGATTCAGAAACTTCCTGCTAACGGAGCTAAAATCCGTCTTCACAATCGTTGTGGATTAACAGGTCGTCCAAGAGGATATATGCGTCAGTTTGGTCTTTCAAGGGTAACATTCCGTGAAATGGCATTAGCTGGTAAAATCCCAGGAATTAAAAAATCAAGTTGGTAATAAATTATTAGGAATATTATGAATACAGATCCTATAGCAGATTTCCTTACTAGAATTAGAAATGCAAGTAGTGCTAATTTGAAAATGGTTGAAATACCAGCTTCAAATGTGAAAAAAGCCATGACCCAAATTTTATTTGATCAAGGTTACATTATGAATTTCAAATTCGAAGATGATGGAATCCAAGGAAGCATCAAAATTGCTTTAAAGTACAACCAGTCAACAAAAGTTCCAGCAATTACAAAATTGGAAAGAGCTTCAAGACCAGGTTTAAGAAAATATAACGGTGCTGCCGAATTACCAAGAGTTTTAAATGGTTTAGGTATTGCAATCGTTTCTACTTCTTTAGGTGTTATCACTGATAAAGAAGCTAGAGCAAAAAATGTAGGCGGAGAAGTTCTTTGCTACGTATATTAATTAATTAACTTTCGTTAAAATGTCAAGGATAGGTAAATCCCCAATTACGATCCCGAGTGGAGTAGAAGTGAAGTTGGACGGAAACATTGTTTCTGTTAAAGGTTCGAAAGGTACTTTAGCTCAAGATATTGAATCTTGTGTTACAGTAACTATCGACGGAAACATTATCACATTAAGCCGCGAATCAGACGCACCGAATCATAGAGCAAAGCACGGTTTATACCGTTCTTTAATCTGTAATATGATTACAGGTGTTTCAGAAGGGTACAAAAAGGAATTAGAAGTTATTGGTGTTGGTTATCGTGCTGTTGCAACAGGTCAACTGTTGGAATTGTCATTAGGATATTCTCACCCAATTGCTATCGAACTTCCGAAAGAAATTACGGTAACCGCAGATACCCAAAAGGGTAAAGCGCCAATTGTAACTTTAATGTCACATGATAAACAATTGATTGGACAAGTTGCTGCCAAAATTCGTTCCCTTCGTAAGCCTGAACCATACAAAGGTAAAGGAGTTAGATTTGTAGGTGAAGAAGTAAGAAGAAAAGCTGGTAAATCTGCAGGTAAAAAATAATTTTAAGAATCATGGCATTTAGTAAAATAAACAGAAGAGCAAAAATCAAAAGAAGAATCAGAAAGAAAATTACTGGTTCAGCTCAATCGCCTCGTTTAACTGTATTTCGCAGTAACAAACAAATTTATGCTCAATTAATTGATGACTCTAAAGGAATCACTTTAGCATCTGCAACCTCTTATAACAATAAAGCTGCTGACAAACTTGCAAAAATTAGTCAAGCTGCTGTAGTTGGTAAAGAAATCGCAGAAAAAGCAATTAAAGCAGGTATTTCATCCGTTGTATTTGATAGAAATGGATATTTATACCACGGAAGAGTAAAATCATTAGCTGACTCTGCAAGAGAAGGCGGACTTAAATTTTAATAACGATGGCAACACAATTAGTAAATAGAGTAAAATCTGCTGACATCGAGTTGAAAGACAAATTAGTATCTGTTAACCGTGTAACGAAAGTTACTAAAGGTGGACGTACTTTTAGTTTCTCAGCAATCGTTGTTGTAGGAGATGAAAATGGAATCGTTGGTCACGGTCTTGGAAAAGCTAAAGAAGTAACTGAAGCAATTACAAAAGGTATTGACGATGCAAAAAAGAACTTAATTAAAGTTCCAATTTTAAAAGGAACTGTTCCTCATTCTCAAAAAGGGAAATTCGGAGGTGCACAAGTTCTACTTAAACCAGCAACTAATGGTACAGGTGTAATTGCAGGAGGTGCAATGCGTGCAGTATTAGAAAGTGTTGGAGTTCATAACGTTTTAGCTAAATCGCAAGGGTCTTCAAACCCTCACAACGTAATTAAAGCAACTATTGATGCACTTTCTCAAATGAGAGATGCAGTTCAAGTTGCAAAACAACGTGGAATTAGCTTGGATAAAGTGTTTAACGGTTAATATTTCGAACATGGCTATTATAAAAATACAGCAAGTAAGAAGTGCTATTAAACGTCCAGCTGTTCAAAAAGCTACGATTAAAGCCCTAGGATTTAGAAAATTAAATCAAGTAATTGAAAAAGAGGGAACACCTCAAATCCTTGGAATGATAAAAAAAGTACAACATTTGTTAAAAGTTGTTGAGTAGAATCTTTAAACCGAAGAAAAATGAATTTAAATAATTTAACTCCAGCAAAAGGTTCAGTTAAGAGTGTAAAAAGAATCGCTCGTGGACAAGGATCTGGTCACGGTGGGACATCTACTCGTGGACATAAAGGAGCGAAATCAAGATCGGGGTATAGCTCGAAAATTGGTTTCGAAGGTGGTCAAATGCCACTACAAAGACGTGTACCTAAATTTGGGTTTAAAAATATTAATCGCGTTGAATATAAAGCTATTAATTTAGATATTATTCAATCATTAATAGATCGTAAAAATGTAACGGAAATTAATCCTGAAGTTTTACGCGATAATGGACTTATATCTAGAAATGACTTAGTGAAAATCTTAGGTCGTGGAGAGTTAAAAGGTAAAATTAATGTAACAGCACACAAGTTCTCAATTACTGCGAAATCAGGAATTGAATCACAAGGTGGTGTTTGTTCAGAAATTTAATTAACTTTGCACACTTTTTAAGACATGAATAAGTTTATACAAAATATAAAAAACATCTGGAAGGTAGAGGAATTGAGAAAGAGAATCATTTTGACTCTTTCTCTAATTCTAATTTACCGTGTAGGGTCATTTGTGATTTTACCAGG
>CAMBRH010000015.1 GCA_945870115.1 Chitinophaga pinensis
ATTTAAAATTGACAAAGTTAACTCTTAAAAATGGCGAATATTATATTTCAACTTTGCAAGATATTACAGTAAAAAAGACAGAGAATAATTTAATTATTGAGAATGAAAGAAAATATAAAAACCTTTTTTATAGAAATCAAACTGGTGTATTTACTTTAAATATTGATGGTGAAATTATTGATTGCAATCCTGCATTTTTAGAAATTTTTCATAGAACAGATTTTTCGGGAATCAAACTTTTTAGCGAAAAAGAGGAATGGAAAAAATTAAAAGAAGATTTGCTTAAAAATGAAAAACTTATTAATTATAATAAGGTATATGTAAATGAATTTGATGTAACTTATTACTTTATTTTTCGATTTTACTTCGATTTTGAAAGAAATCAAATTGAAGGAAATGTCATGGATATAACGGATATAACTATCAGTACAAAAACCCTTGAAGAAAAAGAAAATTTATACAGGTCAATTTATGAGGAAAGCAATGATTCCATTCTCTTATTGGATGATGATAGAATTATTGACATCAATCAAAAGGGGTTAAAATTATTAGGAAAATCGCATGATGATGTTATTGAAAAAAGTTTGTGGGATTTTTCTTTTAATCAAAGTCCAGAATTAAAAGAACAATATGAATTTTATTTTAATTTACTAAAAATTAATAAAACCGCAAAATTTAATTGGATTTTTGCTAAAAACAATACTTATATTGAAACTTCTGTATCAATTGTTTCACTTTCAATTGGTGGTGATTTATTTTATCAGTGTGTAATTCGCGATGAAACAAATAGAAATTTATCAATTAGAACATTAGAGCAAAGTAAAAAAACCTTTGAATCAATCGTAGAAAATACTCCTGAAGGTTTTGTTATTTTAAAAGATGAAAACTGTTTGTATGTTAATTCTGAGTTTTTTAATATTTTTAATTTAGAAAAACAGGATGCTAATTTACTGAAATTAGACGAGAGTTTCTTTGGTTTAAATTATCCAAAATTTAAGACAATTTTAGATGAACATAGAGATGATAAATTAATTAAACAAAAACAATTAAAGTTTTTTGTAAACAATCGTTCAATTGAAATAGATTTAACTATTTTGTCAATTGTATTTAATTCGGAAGAAGCAACCTTGCTAATTTTAAAAAATGTTTCCTATCAGTTAAAATTATCAAAGGAGGTTTTAAGAGCAGAAATTGCAGAAGAAACAAACAAACGTCTTGAGAAAGAAATTGCTGATAAAAAGAAAGCTGAATTAAAACTTGAATCGGAATATTTACGTACAAATGCCATTTTTGATAGTTCGCAGAATACGCTTTTATTAACACTTACTCCAGACTTAAAATTATCTTCATTTAACAAGCAAAGTAAGATTTATTTTGATTACCAGACTAAAAAAGAATTGGAACTGAATATAGATTTTGAAACCTATTTTGAACAAATTATTTCTCCTATAAAATTGCGTTATTTTAGGTATTTGGTCAGTGGATTAAGAAAAGGTCTGTCTTATCAAATTGAATTAAAGATTATTAATATTTACAATGAAAAAAAATGGCTTGAATTATATTTGAATCCGATTAAAGATATCAATGGCCTTATTACTGAGTTTTCGCTTGTTGCTCACGATATTACAGATAAAAAAGTTAATGATAAAAAAGTGCTTCAATCGTTAAAAGAAAAAGAAGTATTATTGAAAGAAGTTCACCATAGAGTTAAAAATAATTTACAAATTATTTCAAGTATTTTGAATTTACAAAGTTCATACATTGAAGATAAAAAAATTCTTGAAATTTTGGAAGAAAGTCGCCATAGAATTAGGTCAATGGCAATAATACATGAGAATTTGTATCAAACAACAAATTTTTCTTCTATAAATTTTAAAAATTATTCAAGGGAGTTAGTGCGTAATTTAATTTCTTCCTATCAATTTAATTCAAATTTAGAAATTAAACTAAATGAAAAAGTAGAATTGGTGGATTTAAGCTTAGATCAAGCAATTCCTTGTGGTTTGATAATCAATGAACTAATTACAAATTCAATGAAGTATGCCTTTCCGAATATGAAAAAAGGTATTATTTATTTGGAATTAAAGGAAAAAAACAATATTATTACAATCGTTGTTGGAGATAATGGTGTTGGTTTACCAAAAGATTATGATATAAATAAGTCTGATACTCTTGGTTTACAGTTAGTTATTACATTGGTAGAACAATTAGATGGAGAAATAAAAATACAAAATACAAAAGGTATCAAAGATTTTATTACCTTTGAAAAGCAAAAATTGTGATAGCATGAATAGTATTAATGTCGTTGTTGTTGAAGATGAATCGATTGTATCGAAGGATATTCAACACAGTTTAAAGAAATTGGGATACAACGTTGTTGGCGCTGCTGCAACTGGTGAAAAGGCTCTTGAAGTTATTCGCCAAGAAAGCCCTGATATCGTTTTAATGGACATCATGTTAAAGGGTGACATAAATGGTATTGAAGTTTCTCAAATTGTTAAAAAAGAACTTAATATTCCAATTATTTTTTTAACTGCTTATGCTGATGAATCTACTTTAGCTAAAGCAAAAGTTACAGAACCTTATGGCTATATAATAAAACCTTTCAAAGAAATAGATTTACATACTTCTATAGAAATGGCTTTATATAAACATAAGAAGTCACGTGAGTTAGAAAAAGAAAGAGATTATCTATTTTCTTTAGTTGATAATAAAGAAGCGGTAGATGGTTTTATTTTTGTTAAATCAAATAGTAAATTGGTAAAACTTAACACAAAAGATATTTACTTCATAGAAGCTTTAAAAGATTACGTTGTAATAAATACCTTAGATACTCGTTATACAATTCATTCAACAATGAAAGATATTGATAACAAAATGGGTAATTTAGAATTTATTCGTGTGCATCGATCTTTTATTGTTCGACTTGATAAAATTGTTGCAATTGATTTCCCAAATCTAATTTTAGAAAATGATAAAAAAGTTATTCCAATCGGTGGTTCTTACAGAGATGATTTGAATAATAGAATTAGATTAGTTTAAAATAAATTTAATTGATATTAAGGTTCACTTTTTGTGAGCCTTTTTTTATGGAATAAACTTAAATTTTTATTCCAATAACTAAAGTGTCATCGACTTGTTCTAAGTTGCCTTTCCATTCTTCAAAAACAAGTTCTAATTCTTTGGCTTGATTTTCTAAATTATCTTTATTTATTAAAAGTAATTTTTCTAATAAAGATTTTATTTTAAATTTCTTTCCCTTAGGTCCTCCAAACTGATCTACATACCCATCCGTGTGTAAATATAGCATATCACCTTTTTGTGCATTTATTGTATGTAAAGTAAAGCTTTCATGTTCTTTTGGTGATTTACCAATTGGCATTCTGTTCACATTTAATACTTCAATTTTATTATTTGAAATTAAAATTGGTGCATTGTAAGCTGCTGAATATGTGATTTCGGAAGTATCGCTGTTGATACATATTAAAGTTGCGTCCATTCCATCTTGACTACCTTCCTGACTAATATTTGATATTAATCTATTTCTCACATGGTTTAAAATTTCATTTGGTAAAATTAAGTTTTTTTCATTGATAGCTTCATTCAAAAAACTTATGTTTAATAAACTCATAAATGCACCTGGAACTCCATGACCAGTACTATCGCAAACAGCTAAATAAAAATAATTATTTTTTCGAAATGCCCAGTAAAAATCTCCACTTACAATGTCTTTAGGTTTAAAAATAATAAAATGTTCTTTCAAGTTTTTACTTAAAAGTTCCTTATTAGCTAATAATGCATATTGTATTTTCTTGGCATATTTTATACTATCTGTAATTTCTTTATTTTTTTGAATTACTTCAATATTTTTGTTTTCAATAATAACTTTTTGTTTTTTTGTTTTCCTAAAACGATTAAAAGTTAAGAGTAAAAAAACTAAGGAAACTAAAATAAACAAATATAATCCAAGCTGTTTTTCTTGTTGAAGTTTAATTTTTATGTTTAGTTTTTCTTTTTCATTGGATGAACTTAAACTATCTTCAGCCAATTTTTTGTCAAAATCATATTGTAATTGAAGTTTTACAGTTTCTGTTTCATTTGCCTCAATTAAAGTTTGTTCTTTATTTTCTGTTTGTTCAACAAACATTTCTAAAGCTTCTTTGTAGTTTTTATTTTTTAAATGTATATCGTATAATTGACCACAGGAAAGAATAATATTATTTGTATAATCGTTTTCTTTAGAAATTAAATAAGCTTCTTTTGCATATTTTTCTGCTTGTGCATAATTTTCTTCTTCTATTTTTAAATTTGCTAAAGAAATTAAAGTTGTTGATAATCCCTTAAAATCATTTAAAAGCTTTTTTGTTTTAATACTTTTTAAATACCACCTAGAGGCTAAAGCATATTCATTGTTATTTTGGTAAACGGCGCCAATGTTTTGTTCTCTTTTCCCTACTTCGTATTCATTACCTAATTGTTGTTCTATTTTTAAACTTTTAAAATAATATTCTAAAGTTGTTTTTGTGGAATTTATATCACTTGCAGAAGCCAAGCCGTTAAAAGCCTTTGACATTGCCTGTAAATCATTGTTTTTTTTTGCAAAATTCAAACTCTTTTTATAATATTGAATTGCTTTTGCTGAATCTTCTTGCTGTTTATAAATATATGCTATGTTGTTGTATGATTCACTTAGACCCGCATTATCCTTGATTTTTTCTCTTATTTTGGTAGCTTGTAAAAAGTAACTGATAGCTTTTGAATAATTTCCACTTTGATAAAAAACCGCACCGATATTATTAAAAGCTAAGGCTTTGGTTTGATTATATATAAAAACATCCTTAGTTTTTAGTTTATCTGATGGAATTTTTTTTAATAATAAAAGAGATTGTTCACATAAAATAAGCACTGTATCAACATTTGTGTTGTACAAAATATCGGAAAGTTTTACAAGTGCTTTTGCCTTTTCTAAGCTATTATCCTCATGACGAATAATTCTTTTTAATACATTAATTGTTTTTTTATTTTCTTGAGAAAATGAAAAAATAGTAGTTAAAAGAAAAATTATTAGAGTAAAATGGAGTTTATTGGTATTTATGTAGGCTAGTTTCATAATAAAAAATCAATAATATTTTTTCCATTTTTTATTATTATAAATTGGAAATCCTATACAAAAATTGAAATTACTAACAAATGTTTGACCCGTCAATGACAAATCATTATTGAAACGAGATTGAAAAGTAGAATTACCATTAGACTTCCCAAAATTATATTCAAATCCTAAAATTAATTTGTTAAAATGGTAATCTATTCCAAATGTATTGTTTAAGCTGGTGTTTTCATATCTAATTGAGTTTGTTGTATTTTCAAAATGTCCAATTTCATCTTTAAATTCTCTAGAGTTTTTACTTACATTTACTGAATATCCAATTTTATAATAAATGTTTAGTAAATTTCTATTAAAAAGCAATTGTGTGTAAACTAATCCTAATTTTGCTGTCAATACAATTTGCGTTTGATCTGGATTAAATACAATCCTTGATTTTGATGTGTCAGTCATAATTCCAGCGTTTGTCCAATCACTTTTATAAAAACCAACATTCATTAATGTCCAATCCACTCCTAATTTATTCGAAGAATTAAAAGGATTAAAACTAAATACTTTTCCTAATTCTGCTTGATAGTAACTTTTATGTTTTACATTAAGTTTCTCTTCTGAATTTACAGTTATAGTTGAATCGAGGCTTGGGTTTACCTTGTAAGAATTATTATTCATTAAAGCAATTTGTCCTTTTAAATACCAAAAACCACCTAAAAATAAACGTTCATTTTTTTTATCGAGGTTAAATTTTGATAGTCTATCATTGCTTGGAATTAAATAATTTGGATTGTTTAAAATTCCATTAACATTGATTTGTAAATTTGGGTTGGTTAATCCTTTTTGCTTTAGTTTTTTATATAATGAAAAGTCATTAACTGTTAAGTTATACATTCCATTAATTTTTGCGATAAATCCGTTTCCTGTTGTTTGGCTTGCTGCTGAAGCTAAACCTATTACTTCTCCTTTGTTATTAAAAACAGGACCGCCACTATTTCCACCATTTATAGCAACATCTGTTTTTATGTAACCAATATCTTTACTTATAAAAAAATCAAAACCAGCATGTTTTCCTATTGATAGCGTGCTTTGGTCATTTATCATAGTTTCAAAGTTTCCTTTATATTGCATAGGAAATCCTAAAATACAAAGATCTTCACCTTGATAAGTTGAATCAGAATCACCCAATGTTACTGGATTAAATGTTTCGCTTATTGGAGTTCCGTCTAATTTTTTTGTTATTTGAAGAATCGCACCGTCGAAATTAGAAGTGTCTATACTAACTATTTTTGCGACATATAATTTGTAAGAGTTTAATTCTGGACGATCATAAACTTGAATTATGATTGACATTTTTGTCACATAATTGATAGAATAAACATCTTCATTAAGTTGTTTAGGTGAATAATACTCTTTAGTTGTTATAAAATTTCCTTCATCACCATCATAATTAGTTATGTTTGTCATGCCTAATGCACTTTGAACAACATGTTTATTTGTGAATATTAGTCCTTCTTCGGAAACGATAAATCCACTTCCTCTTCCATAATAACCTGAACCTGCAACTTTTTTTTCAGCCACAGAATCCATCAAAATGATTTTTACAATTGAATTAAAGTTGTCTGCAGCTATTTTTTGAGAATTTATTTTTGTTTCCTGCGCAAAATAAATAAATGGGAAAATAAATAAATTGATTAAAATAATTTTCATGTTTGATATTGAAAATACGTGTTTTTTGATATGAAACCAATTTCTTATATAAAATAAGTCCTCTTGATACCAATCAAGAGGACAAATATTTTATAGAATTTGATATTATTTTTTCTTTTTCTTTTTCTTATCAACAGGTTGATTTTCCTCACTAATTGAGATTTTCTCGTTAATAAGTTTTTCATTTGACTTTTTTACTTTTTTTCTTTTCTTTTTTTTCTTAACCTCTTCTTGCTGTGGAGTGTTGGAATTATCAGATTGTAAAAAAGAATCTTCTACTGAAGAAAGTGCCTTATTTGCAAAATTTTCAGTAGCATTAGCATTTAAACAAAATACTAATATTAAAAGGGAGATTGAATTTTTCATAACAGCTATTTTTTAAACAAAAATAAACTATTTTTTTATTAAAATCTACTTTTTGTAAAAAAAATATCATTAAGTAAAAATAAAAAATTAATTTTGACCTTATGAAGAACATTATTTTTTGCTTTTTTGTTACTTTTATTACACTTTTTTCTTCTGCTCAAGATAAACAGATTAAATTGGCGTACTTAAATTATTCTAGCTCTAATTACGAAATAGCAATGAGACATTTAAATCGTTTTAAGTTTGAGAATTACGATTTATTTCTTGGTATTCCTAGTCTTAAATACTATAAGAAGACAGAAGATTTACAGAACCTTTCAAGTTATTTTTTTATTAGAACAAATTTGTTTTACAACGATACTCCTTTAAAATCATTTGATAGTGCTTATTATAATGTTGTCTCTTTTAAAAGGGAATTAATTGCTTATGAAATTTATAATAAAGAGAGTTACAATAATACTTGTTTAACATATAAAATGTGCATGGATAAATGTCTTGTTTTGGAAAGTCAAATTGAAGATTCTTTATTTAAATCATACACAAAATATCAAGATGTTTATACGTATGAATCTTTTTTACAAAAATTTCCTAAGTCAAAAAATTATGGAAAAGTATTAACTTTAAGAGAAGATTTAATTGTTAATAACGCTCTTGAAACAAAAGATTTAGATGTAATTGAAGAAAGTTTAAAGGAGGTTACAAACGAGGAGAAAATTTCAGAGGTTCGAAAATTAATTGAAAATAGATTAATTGATGAAGCAATAAAATTACAGAATGAGGCCAAATTAGATTTTTGTTTAAATAAGTTTCCAACAACTTTACGTAGAAGTGAAATTGAAGATGTTTTGGAAAACATATACATAGATGATGCAAAAAAGAATAAAAACATTGAAAAATTAAGTTCTTTTGCTACAAAATTTCCTACTTCTTTTCGTAAAATGGAAGTACTCACTTTAATTGAAAACTATATTATTGACGACGCAATTAGTTCTAGAAGCATTGCAAAGCTTGATGATTGTATTTCAAAATATCCAAACGCCCCAAAACATGCTCAAATGTTAATTCTTCTAGAAGCCTTAGAAATCGAAGACGCTGTCATTTCTAAAGATAAAGATAAAATAATTTATTGCATCAATAAGTATCCTTTAAATCCAAGTATTATTTATCTGAAAGACAGCCTTTTGATAAAGTAAACACATTGTTTTAATGTACTTTTTTACTTTTTAAGAAACAATAGGTCACTTTAAGTTTTTCTACTTAAATAATTCAGTAATAGCGAATATATTACTTATATGGTTCAATAAGGGTATATTGGATCAATGTATATTTTTTAAAAACAAAAAAGCCCAACCTTTTCAAGTTGAGCTTTCTTTGAGGTTTCGAGCGGATTCGAACCGCTGTACACAGTTTTGCAGACTGGTGCCTAGCCACTCGGCCACGAAACCACTTTTGGTTTATTCTTTTCAGAAAAGCAGGTGCAAAGATAATAAAATAATTTTAGTTTTTTAATAAATTGCTTATTTTTCTAATATTATTGAAACACTTTCGACGTCACCATTTATCGGAGGAGATATTTTCACTATTTCAATTTGACTTTTTTGCAAGTTATTTAATTCATTTTCAAAACGATTTAATATGCGTAATCCAACTTGTTCAATTAACTTTGAGCGAATAGCCATTTCTTCTTCAACAATTTTATTTACTAAAACGTAATCGATTGTTTTTGTCAAATCATCTGTTTTTGCAGCTTCAATAAAATTTGTGTGTAAAACAACATTTACTTCATAAGTACCACCAATAATTCCTTCTTCTGGCAAACAACCATGATAGGCATAAACTTTTATTTTATTGACCTTTATTATATTAATCATTTCTTCTAAGATTGAAGATTGTCAAGGTTGGAGATTATCAAAATTGCTTCGCTTTCAATAAAATAATTTTGAAAGCGAAGCAATCTGTAATCTGCTAATCTGTAATCTGTAATTTATTAATCCCCTCTTCAATTCTATTTTTACTTTCTTCTTTTCCAATAAAACTTGCAATTTCAAACATACTTGGTCCCATTCCTTGGCCTGTCAATAACAATCTAAACAATGGTAAAACTGCTCCTAATCCTAAACCTTTTTCTGCAAGAAAGTCTTTAAATCTTATTTCAATGTTTTCTGCTGTAAATTCATTTATTGCTAATAAAATTATTTTCCATTCATTCATTAATACTGAAGAATCATCTTTCCATTTTTTTGCAACTGTGTTTTCGTCGTAAGTTTCAGGTTTGTCTAACAGGTATTTTCCCTCAATATAGATATCTTCGATAAACGTAGCTCTTTCTTTCATTAGTTCACAAACCTTAGTTAGAATGTCTTTATCGTATTTTTTATCTAATTTTTGCGATAATAGTTCAGCTAATTCTTCATTTGATTTTGATCTCAAATATTGTGCTTGAAACCATTTAGTTTTTTCAGCATCAAATTTTGCTCCTGATTTACTTACTCTTTCTAATGAAAATGCTTCAACTAATTCATCTAAAGAAAATATTTCTTGTGGTGTTCCAGGATTCCAACCAAGCAATGATAGCATGTTTATAAAAGCTTCTGGAAAATATCCTTTCTCTCTATATCCTGAATATAATTCACCTTCAGCTGTAATCCAATTTGTTGGAAAAACAGGAAATCCTAATCTATCACCATCTCTTTTTGATAATTTTCCTGGACCATCAGGTCGTAATAATAATGGTAAGTGTGCAAATTCTGGTGCGTCCCAACCAAATGCTTGATATAATAATACGTGTAAAGGTGCGGAAGGCAACCATTCTTCTCCTCTAATTACGTGTGTAATTTTCATTAAATGGTCATCAACAATGTTTGCTAAGTGATAAGTTGGCATACCATCACTTTTAAATAAAACTTTATCATCTAAGTTATTTGTATTAACAGTAACCCAACCCCTAATTTTATCTTCAAAACGAACATCTGTGTTGCGTGGCATTTTCATTCTAATAACATATGCATCACCATTTGCCAATCTTCTTTCAACTTCGTCGTGGGGTAATGTCAATGAGTTTTTTAAATTAGTACGCGTAATTCCATTGTATTGCCAATTTGGCATTCCCATTGTTTTTGCTTGTTCTCTTACCAGCTCTAATTCTTCTGGTGTATCAAATGCGTAATATGCCTTCTCATTTTGTATAAGTTGAAGTGCGTAAGGTTTATATAGATGTTGTCTTTCAGATTGTATGTAAGGACCGTATTCACCTCCAATTCCTGGTCCTTCTGTTGGCATTATTCCACACCATTTCATTGCGTCCATGATATATTCTTGTGCTCCTTCAACAAATCTGTTTTGATCTGTATCTTCAATTCTAATAATAAAGGTACCCTTATGTTTTTTGGCAAATAGATAATTGTACAATGCAGTTCTTACTCCGCCCATGTGTAATGGACCTGTTGGTGATGGTGCAAATCTTACTCGAACCGTTGATTTTTCTGACATAATATTCTTGTTTTTTCTTGCAAATTTACGTATTTATTTCTCTTTTTGAAAGCTGGTTTTTTTGCCGGTATGTTGATTGTTGTTTTTTTAACTTTTTTTAGTTTATTTTGTATAAACGTTTTGACCTTATAGTTGTACTTTAGTAAGTTATAAACTAAGTCACATGAATTCTTTTGATAATTTACTTGTACAAATTGATGCTTTTATTAGAAAGTATTACAAAAATCAAATGCTTAAAGGTTTGATTCTATTTGTTGGAATTACTTTATTTTCATTCCTCTTTTTTATTTCCCTTGAATATTTTGGTCGATTTTCGTCTGTAATTAGAGCCATCTTTTTTTTCTCTTTCATTACATTGAATTTTTTTGTTCTAGGAAAATATATTGTTTTACCTATTTCTAAAATTTATTCTTTTGGTAAGCGAATTAATCGTTTTCAAGCAGCAAAGATTATAGGGAAGTTCTTTCCAAATATTTCGGATAGACTTTTAAATACTTTGCAATTAAACGATACGATTACCAATAATGACGCAAATTTTGAATTAATAAGAGCGAGTGTTAATCAACGTTCAAAATCACTTTCTGCTTTTTCTTTTGTGTCTGGTATTGATTTAAAAAAGAATTATGTGTACTTAAGATATGTTTTGCCTGTTGTGTTTCTTTTTTCTTTTTTAGCAATATTTTATCCAACTTTAATTTCTCAAGGAACAAAACGTGTTGTAAATTATTCTAAAGAGTTTAAACCGGAAGCGCCTTTTAACTTTATTTTAAAAAATTCCAACTTTGAAATTGAAGAAGGACAAGATTTTCCAGTAGAATTGAAATTGCAAGGAAGTTCTCTTCCCGATAAAGTTTATTTGGTTTCTTCTTCAGGTAAATATTTAATGAATAAAACTTCTAAAATTTCTTCATTTTTTGTTTTAAAGAGATTAAAAGAAAACACGAGTTTTTATGTTGAGGCAAATGGTTTTCAGTCCAAATATTACAATTTATCTGTGATTCCTAAAACTGCAATAGGTAAGTTTCAAGCAAGTTTAGACTATCCAGATTATTTGGGTAAAAAAGATGAAATTGTTTCAAATGCATGCGATTTAGTGATTCCTGAAGGCACAAATGTTACATGGAGTATAGCAACAAAAAATACAAATAAAACGAAACTTTCTTGGAAAGATACTTCCTATACATCATCAAATATTGGATTTAAATTCTCAAGAAAATTTTTCAATTCAACGCCGATGTCTGTGATTCTTTTTAACTCTAAAAAGGACATTCAAGATTCTTTGAATTACAACATTGAGATTGTTCAGGATCAATATCCAGTTATAGATGTAAATGAAAGTATTGATTCTATTTCTGATGCTTTGCGTTTCTTTGAAGGACAAATTTCAGATGATTATGGTTTAACTTCATTGTATTTCGTTTACGAAATTGTGTCCAAAAGTGGCTCTAAATCAACTCAAAAAGTTTCTGTGATAAATCCTTCGGGAAGCTCGCAACCCTTCCGTCATGCGGTTGATTTCCGGCGTGAAAAGCTTTCTGTTGACGATAAAATAGAATATTATTTTGTTGTTAAAGATAATGATGGTGTGCATGGTGCGAAATCTTCGCGTTCTAAATCTTTTGTTTATGAACTTCCTTCTTTAACTGAATTAAATGAAAAGAGAGATGAAGATCAAACAAATGCTAAAGATCAATTAAAAGATTTAATAAAAAAATCTGCTGAGTTTAAAAAAGACATTCAAAACTTAAAAAAAGAAGTTTTAAATTCTAAGTCTACTGACTGGAATCAGATGAATCAGGTGAATCAATTGAAAGAAGAACGTCAGAGTTTGCAAAATGAATTAGAACAACTTGAAATGAAAATGCAAGAAAGTTTGATGGAGAAAAATCAACTTTCTGAAATGGATCAAGAGCTTTTGGATAAACAAGAAATGCTTCAACAATTACTTGAAGAAGTGATGGATGATGAGCTTAAAGATTTATTAAATAAGCTTGAGGAAATGATGAAAAATCAAGATAAAAATAAGTTGGAGCAAAACTTAGAAAAACTTGATATGAAGTCTGATGATATCAATAAACAACTTGATCGAAGTTTAGAAATGCTTAAAAAGATGCAAGTCAATGAAAAAATTGACGACGCTGTAAAAGAGCTTAAAGACCTATCTAAAGAGCAGGAAAAACTGAAGGAAGATATAGATAAGGAAAAGTTATCTAAAGAAGATAGAGAGAAAAAACAAGATGAAATTAATAAGAAATTTGAAGAAATTAAGGAAGATTTAAATGAATTAAAAAAGTTAAATGAGGAACTTAAGAAACCTATGAATCTTGGTGATCAAGAAGATATGAAGAAAGAAATTTCGGATGAATTGAAAGAGGCCAAGGAAAATTTGTCTAAAAGTAAAGAGAAAAAAGCTTCTGAAAACCAAGAAAAATCTTCTAAAAAGATGGAGCAAATGGCTCAAGAAATGGAACAAATGCAACAAGAATCTAATAAGCAACAAGAAGAAGAAGACATGGATTTGTTGCGAAGTATTCTTGAAAGTTTAATGACTTTAAGTTTTACCCAAGAAGATATTATGAACAACTTTGTTAAGGTTAAAGACAAAGATCCATTTTATACAAAGCTTGGGAAGTCACAAAGAAGAATCATCGATGATACGAAGATTGTCGAAGATAGCTTGAATGCAATAGCTATTCGTCAACCAAAAATAGCGTCTTTCATTAATAAAGAATTGAATGATATTAACCTGAATTTCAAGTATGGTTTAGAGAATGTTGACGAGCATAGAAAGCGTGAATTGGGTAATAATTTGCAGTTTGTAATGACCGGTTATAATAATTTAGCTTTGATGTTAAATGAATCTTTGCAGCAAATGCAACAACAAGCAGCTGCTCAGAAACCTGGGTCTGGTTCATGTGATAAGCCAGGAGGTAAAGGTGCTAAACCTGGTGAAGGTGAAGAAGGTGACATGAAGGAGCAGTTAAAGAAGCAATTAGAGAAGATGCAAAAAGGCTCTAAACCTGGTGATAAGCCTGGAGGAACAAAGCCTGGTGGGCAAGGTCAAGGACAAGATGGTCAAAATATGCTTGGTCTTGGAAATAAGGAGATAGCTAAAATGGCTGCTCAACAAACAGCAATTCGTCAGCGTTTGGAACAGATGCGTAATGAACTGAACAAAGAAGGTAAAGGAAAAGGTAATCAATTAAATCCTTTGATTAATGAGCTCGAAAAGCAAGAGAAAGATTTGATAAATAAAAACTTTTCTAATGAGATGGTTAAGCGTCAAAGGGATATTTTAACAAGATTATTAGAGAGTGAAAAAGCCCTTATGGAACGTGGTTTTGAAGAAAAAAGAGAATCAAAAGTTGGAAAAAATGTGTTTTTAAGTAACCAAAAACGAATTGATGAGTATAATAACCAAAAGTTAAAACAAATTGAATTGTTAAGGTCTGTTGATCCTGTTTTTAGACAGTATTATAAAAACAAAGCCAATGACTATTTTAATTTTGTAAACTAAAAATTTATGGTTTAAGAAGGATTTTTCCTTAAAATATTTGTTTATGATTTTAGATTCTACTTTAATAGATCGTGTAATTATTTCATCTGAGCTTAAAAACTTGGCTCAAGTTGAGTCACTTATTGATAAAGTATGTGAATCAAAAAACGTGTCAGAGGATATTTATGGTAACATTTTAATGTCTTGTACTGAGGCAGTTAGCAATGCAATTATTCATGGAAATTGTTTTAAAAATGATTTAAATGTAGAAGTTTTAGTTAGTGAATTGCCAAACTCTTTAATGTTTACGATTGTAGATCAAGGTGTTGGTTTTGATTTTCACAACCTACCTGACCCAACTGCTCCTGAGAATGTTGAGAAGGAAAATGGTCGTGGTATTTTCTTGATTAAGAACTTGTGTGATGAAATGGTTATTGATGAGCCTGGTAATATTATTCATATTACGTTTAATTTATGATTAGTTTTTCTTTTGTTGACACACCTATTTTAAAATTAAAAAAATCAGTTTTAAAATCTTGTATCAAGGATTTAATTAATAGTGAGAGTTTTAAATCTAAAGATGTTTCATTTGTTTTTTGTTCCGATGAGCATTTGTTATCCATTAATCAGGAGTATTTAAAACACGATTATTATACAGATATTATCACTTTTGATTATTGTGAAGGTGCTAATATTAGTGGCGATTTATTTATTAGTGTTGACAGAGTTATTGAAAATGCTAGTAATAATAGTGTTACTTTTGTAGAAGAATTAAAGCGTGTTTTGTTTCATGGAGTGTTACATCTTTGTGGTTATAAAGACAAAAATTCAAAAGATAAAACTGTTATGACTTGTAAAGAAGATTTTTATTTAGATCTTTTTAAGTCTGATTTAATTTTATAATTTGTTTCACGTGAAACATTATTTCTTTTTTTATTTTGTTCCACGTGGAACATTGCAAAGTTTCTTTTTATGTTGAAATCTTATGATGTAATTGTTGTTGGTGCCGGTCATGCTGGCTGTGAGGCTGCAAATGCTGCTGCAAAAATGGGTAGTTCGGTGCTATTGATAACAATGAACATGAATACAATTGCCCAAATGAGTTGTAATCCTGCTATGGGTGGTGTTGCAAAAGGTCAAATTGTTCGAGAAATTGATGCTTTAGGTGGTGGTTCTGGTATTGTTTCAGATTTGAGTGCTATTCAGTTTAGAATGTTGAATCTTTCTAAAGGTCCCGCGATGTGGTCTCCTCGTACTCAAAATGATAGAATGAAATTTGCTGAAGAATGGCGACTATTATTAGAGCGAAATCTAAATGTCGATTTTTGGCAAGATATGTCTGTGGGGTTGATTGTTGAAAACGATTCAGTTATTGGTGTTAAGACTAGTTTAGGAATTGATGTTTTTGGAAAGTCTGTTATTTTAACAAATGGTACTTTTTTAAATGGTTTGATTCATCTAGGTGAAAAGCAATTTGGTGGTGGACGTGCTGCTGAAAGAGCCTCTCATGGAATTACCGAAGATTTAATTAATTATGGTTTTGTTGCTGGAAGAATGAAAACGGGTACACCACCAAGAATTGATGGTCGTTCTTTAGATTATTCTAAAATGGAAGTGCAAGATGGTGATATTTTTCCTGGGAAGTTTTCTTATACTGACACAAAGGCTTTAGCTATTCAACGTCCTTGTCATGTTACATATACTAATTTAGATACGCATGATTTACTGAGAACTGGTTTTGATCGTTCTCCTATGTTTAATGGTTCGATTAAAAGTACTGGTCCAAGATATTGTCCAAGTATTGAAGATAAAATAAATCGTTTTGCTGATAAAGATAGACACCAGATATTTGTTGAACCAGAAGGTTGGAATACTGTTGAAATTTATGTGAATGGTTTTTCAACTTCTCTTCCAGAAGATGTGCAGATTAAAGCACTGCAATCAATTCAAGGTTTTGAAAATGCTAAAATGTTTCGACCTGGTTATGCGATTGAATATGATTACTTCCCTCCTACTCAGTTAAAACACACCCTAGAAACGAAGCTTTTAAATAATTTATATTTTGCTGGTCAAATTAATGGGACTACAGGATATGAAGAGGCTGCTTGTCAAGGATTGATGGCTGGGATAAATGCACATTTAAAAAACAATGATAAAGATGCCTTGGTACTTTCTCGTAGTGAAGCTTACATTGGTGTTTTAATTGATGATTTAATTACGAAAGGAACTGAAGAACCTTATCGTATGTTTACAAGTCGTGCTGAATTTAGAATTTTGTTAAGACAAGATAATGCCGATTTGCGTTTGACTCCTTTAGCCCATGCTATTGGGATGCAATCTGATGTTGAATTAGACAAAGCATTAAATAAACAAAAAGGTGTTTCTGACTTTATTTCTGATTTAAAATCTATTGGTGTAACTCCTGATGAAGCCAATCCTGTTTTAACTGAATTAGATTCAAGTGTAATTAATCAACAAGTTAAGTTTACTTCTATTTTAACTCGTCCTTTAGTTAAACTTGAGCACCTTCAAAGGATGAGTTCTACAATTAATGATTTAGTTTCAACTTATTCTTTAATTCATCCTGATATTCCTGAACAATCAGAAATTCAGATTAAATACGAAGGATATATTGTGAGAGAACAAGATATGGCAATGAAGATTAGTCGTATGGATGAATTAAAAATTCCTGCTGATATTGACTTTCATCAATTGTCTAGTATGAGTATAGAAGCAAGACAAAAGTTCTCTGATATACAACCTGTGACTTTAGGTCAAGCATCAAGAATTAGTGGAATATCTCCAAGTGATATTTCTGTTTTATTAATTTATTTAGGAAGATAGTTTCACGTGGAACAAAATACATTAAATACCTGCCCTATTTGTGATTCAACAAACTTTAAGAAGTTTATGGATCTTACAGATAACATGATTACAAAAGAACAATTCACCATTGTTAGCTGTGATAATTGTGGATTTCATTTTACAAATCCAATTCCTAATGAAAACATAATTGGAAGATATTATAAAGGTGATGCTTATGTTTCTCATTCCTCTTCTAAAAAAGGACTGATAAATAGTGTTTATAATCTTGTAAGAAATTATACGCTTTCAAAAAAAGTGAATCTTTTAAAAGAACTTTCTAGTGGAAAGGAAGTTTTAGATATTGGATCGGGAACTGGACATTTTCTAAATGCATGTAAAGAAAAGGGATTTTCTGTAATTGGTCTTGAACCGGATGAAGATGCAGTTAGATTTGCAAAAACTAATTTTGATATTAATTTATTGCCCTTAGATAACCTTTCTAAAATTGAAGAAAGCTCAAAAGACTTTATAACGATGTGGCATGTTTTGGAACATGTGTATCATTTGAAAAGAGATTTTGAATTGATAACTAAAATTTTAAAACCAAACGGTAAACTAATTATCGCTGTTCCGAATTTAGAATCTTATGATGCACAAGTTTACAAAGAAGGTTGGGCGGCTTATGATGTTCCAAGACATCTCCATCATTTTAGAAAAAATGATATTGTAAACCTTGCAAGTCAATTTGGGATGAAATTAGAAATAGTTAAACCAATGAAATTTGATTCTTTTTATGTTTCCATGCTTTCTGAAAAATATAAAAACGGTTCAAATGTTAAGGCTTTTCTTACTGGTTTAAAATCTAATCGTAAAGCGAAAGAATTTGGATATTCTTCTCAAATTTATGTTTTAACAAAATTGTAAATTAATATTTTAGTTAAAACTATTTATTTAGTTTGTTTTTGTGTTAAAAAAGCCAGAAATTTGATTTTCTAGCTTTTCTAATGGTTTATTTTATCTTTTAATGTGTATTTACTTCAATCTTTTGTTTTTTAGCCTTAAATCAAGTGAAATTTTTAACAGAAATGTGTTTTTACTTGTTTTCGTTTCCTCCCTTGAGAAGAAAAAGCTTAGCTTTTGAAGACTAAGCGTTAGTGTAAGGAGGATTAAGGTGGGTTATATTAAATTTTGATAAAAACCACAATTTATTTTCTAGTATATTGTGTTAAAATAACAATTGTCTGTCCATCAACTTTTCCTTCAATGTGTTCTGGATTATCCATTACCAATCTGATGTTTCTAACAGCCGTTCCACGTTTTGCTGTAAAACCACCTCCTTTAACGTTTAAATCTTTAATTAGGGTTATTGTGTCTCCAGACTCTAAACGTACACCGTTGCTATCTTTATGATATTCTACACCTTCCAAATCTTCACCATCACCAGAAGCCTTTGCCCAAGCTAAAGTTTCTTCATCCAAATACAACATTTCCAATAAGTCTTGTGGCCAAGATTCATTTTTAATTCTGTTCAATATTCTCCATGCAACAACTTGAACAGCAGGTGTTTCACTCCACATGCTATCATTTAAACACCTCCAATGGTTTGCTTCGATTTTATCTGCATCCTCAATTTGAGATTTGCAAGTTGAACAAACGAATATATAATCATCGATTCTTCCACCATTTTGAAGCGGTGTAACTTCATAACTTGTTAATTCATTTGTTGATGAACAAAGTTCGCATGTTGAATTACTTCTTGTGTTTAATTCTTTTTCGAAAACCATAATTATTTTGTTAAATTTTTCACAAAGATATGGTTTATTTTGGATTTTTAAAGAAGTGAATGCACCATTTCCAAACTACTTCATTTTATATATTTGTTTTTTGTTTCCACCATTCAAAAATACCAGAATCTTTGTAAATTTTCTTATAATTATCTTCTTTGAAATAATTTTTTAATTCTTCAATTGAGTAAAATTTAACTTTTGATTTTTCTTTTTTACCATCTCTGTAAGTTATTGTTTTTTTTAAGATAATTTTTTCTTTTTTATAATTCAATTCACAAATTGTGTTCATAAGGTTGGTTTCAGTATTAATTGTAGCTTTTTCTTTTTTTAAGTTATAAAAATTCAATTTTGTAACCATGATTCTTAATTTTTGATTATAATATTTTATAACCTCTGAAGTAATAATAGTATCATTTTCATTATTTCTCATTATTTCATAAGAAAAACCATCATTGATACCATTTTTTAATTGAAAAACATATTTATATAATTGTAATTTTTGTTCAGCAATGCCTGAATAAGGAGAACCTGTTAAAGAATCAACGTAAAATTCTGAGAATAAATTTGATCGTTCAAAAGATAAGCTATCAACTCGATTCAAAATTTCTCCATTTTTACCTTTTACAGCAATATATTGTGCATTAAATAAATTATTAAAAATTAGAAAAAAAGATAATACAATAATAGACTTCATAATTCTTAAAATTTTAGTTTATGTTTGGCAAAAGTAATTTCATTAATAACTTCCTCTCATTATTAGCTGTTATGAAGTTCCTCAGCTTCTATTCAGTTCCTACTCCTCAAAAATACCAGTTTTTATCAAAAAACAATTTGTTTTTGCGGTAGATAAAAAGTAAATTTTGGACTTAGTTTTAGTTAATAATAATATCAAAAATATAATTTTGAACATGACTCATTATTATAAGTAAAAGTCTTTTAATTATTCGAAAACTTTATAATGTATAATCTTGCTGTTTATTTTTTATCAAGTTTTATATTACTGTTTTTCTTTTTATCCGCCCAATTATTTTCTTTTGCATGATACTCAAAAAGTTGTTTAATTTCTGGATTCATTTTTTCTTTACCTAAATCTTTTTTATTTTTAGATGAAGAAATATTAAAAGACTTAGACTGGGTGTTCATTTTATTTTGCTTTTTCAAGGTGTTTTTTTCATTACACTTGCAACCAAATAAGTTTACCACTATTACACTAACTGCTTTCCAGTTCTTACTCCAGTTGCCAATTATTCTTTTATCCATCAAGACCTTTTAAATTAAATTGTTTTCAAAAATAACATTTATTCTCAAAAAACAATTCATTTTTGCGGTTTAGATTACCAATCTAGATTTATTCTTCACCAAAAAATATTATTTTACATGAATCAAGTCCTAAAATCTTAATATCCTAATATCTTAAAATCTCCCTTCATACCTTTTGATATCAACTTCTACATCCAATTCACATTTTCCACACAAATAATCCATAAATTCTTTTGAAAACAGCGGTGTAATTAAATATCCTTTTGCTCCTAAACCATTGTAAATGAACATATTTTTGTGTTTAGGGTGTTCACCTATAAGTGGACGACGATCTAAAACCGTTGGCCTAACTCCAGCTTCGTGATTCACGACTTCATACTTCGATGAAACTAAATTTTCTAAATGTGCACACAATTCAATTTTGGCTTCTTCACTTAAATCTGTGTTTGGAGAATCCCATTTGTAAGTTGAACCAACTTTAAATAATTGATTTCCAATTGGTAAAACAAAACATTTTCTATTTAAGGATTCATTTTCAGGAATTTTTGAGCTTTTTAGGGTCAATAATTCTCCTTTAGTCGCTTGAAGCGGTAAATAAGAAAAATAAGGATTATAAATTCCATGAAAACCTTCACAAAAAATGACTTTTTCAAATTTTTCTCCTTTGTAAGTCAGGTTTGCTGCATCAAATTGATCGAATAAAAAT
>CAMBRH010000016.1 GCA_945870115.1 Chitinophaga pinensis
GCTAAGAAAAAATCAATCGGTATTTTCCCAGAATTAAATTACGCAACTAGCGGAATGATTTATGAATTAACAGGAATTGAAACTGTTAACGGAAAAGATTATTACGTTTTAAAAATCAATGACGGTCAAGCGGATAAATTTGATTATTACGACGTCAAAACCTTCCACAAAGTGAAATCAGTTCAAGTTGCTGAAGGTGAAGAAACTGCAACTTCATTTAACGATTTTAAATCTGTTAATGGATTTGTTTTCCCTCAAAAAGCTACCATGATGGTTGGTGGAATGACTTTAGAAGGAACTGTTAAAGTATTAGAAATTAATGCAAAAATCGACGCAAGTAATTTCAAATAAAAATTTGTATTTCTTAAAAGTTAAAATGGCTACTTCAACTAATTGGAGTAGCCATTTTTGTTTTTAAATTAAATTAAAAAACGATGTTTTCTATTTTCCCATGTGTTAAAAAGAAGAAAACTTTAAAATATTCTTCAAAAGAATAATGTCCTAAAGCAAAAAGAATCATCTAAAAGTAAATTTTCAATTAAACAAAAAAAATACTATCTTTGCAACGGTTTTTAGTAATCCGCCTCGGTGGATAGTTAAAAGGGAATCCTGTGTAAATCAGGAACTGTATCTGCAGCTGTAAGTTCTCTAAAAACTTTTTCTCGGTGTAATATCCGAAAAATCACTGTCCAAATCGGATGGGAAGACGAAAAAGTATTGGAACAAGTCAGAATACCTGCTAAAAACGTTTTTTTTATTAATGAAGACTTCAGATTAAAGTCCGACTTAGTTCATTCGCAGTGCACGGCGTTTGCGTTAAATCAATTTTTCTGATTTTTTCAACTTTTTTATTTTATTTAAGTTATGAAAAAATTATTATTTTCAATTTTTGTCGCAGGCTCAACTGCACTTAGTTTCTCACAACAAAACACCATCGATTTCGAAAATTTCGCGCTTTCTCAAGCGGACACTTTTTACAATGGCTCTGATAATGTTGGAACATTTACAATAAACGGTGGCGCAAGTGCTGCAAATTTCTCTAATGTTTATACTGATTTTGGTGGTGGATTTTTCGGCTGGAATGGTTTTTCTGTTTCTAATATGACCGACGCATTAACTCCAGGTTACGCGAATCAATATTCCTCCTTTTCTGGATCTGGCGCAAATTCAAGTCAAAAATACGCTGTACTTTATCCTGAAGCTTTGATTACCTTTTCAAACATCGTTCAAATGGATTCTGTTAAAATCAACAATACAACTTATGCTGCAAAATCAATGATTTCAGGTGATGCTTACGCTAAAGTTTTTGGCTCACCATTAAATGCAGCAGGTGTTGATGATGGAACAAATGGAGAAGATTTTTTGCGTGTTTGGATTATCGGAATGAATACTTCGATGACTCACACGGATTCAGTTTTATTTTATTTAGCTGATTTTCAAGGCACAAATGCTTACATTTTAGATTCTTTTACAAATGTTGACTTAAGTCCTTTGGGAGTCGTAAAACACCTTACTTTTCGTTTTGAATCTACGGATATGTCTTTTGGATACATTAACACACCAACTTATTTAGCTTTAGATAATTTGAATTATTCAGAAACTCTAGCAACTAATGAATTATCAAAAACTGCATTTGAAATTTATCCAAATCCTGTTAATTCTGTATTAACTGTCAAAGGTTCTGAAGGTAAATTAACGCTTTCAAATTTGGAAGGAAAAATATTGTTTAGTTCAAATCATTCTGAATTTACACAAATTGATTTTTCAACTTTTGAAGCAGGAATTTATTTCATAAACATTGAAAACAAAGGTCTTGTTTCAACGCAAAAAATCATAAAGTAATTAAATCTAACTGTCGCTTGAAACAATTCAAGCGACAGTTTATTTTTGTGAAAAAAGTAATTCTCATATCCATCTTATTTCTTTCAAACCTGACATTTTCGCAGGTTAAGGAACAAGAATTGGAAGAAATTCAAGTCTTTGATTTATTATTGCGCTTGAAACCAAAGATTGATTTCAAATTATTTAGAGAGGACATAATTAAACGTCAACCAGAGGATTTAGGAGATTTATTAAGAAATGTCCCAGGTATTTCATTGAAAAATTATGGCGGTTTAGGTGGAATGAAAACCATGTCTGCAAGGGGAATAAATGGAACTCATTCCGGAATCATTGTTGATGGCTTTTTGATTCAAAATGCACAAACTTCTCAATTAGATTTGAGTACAATTCAAATAGAAAATTTAAAGGAATTAACATTTACTTTTCAGAATTCAAACGAAAACTTGGAGGTCGTTTCATCCTTTTTCACGGCAAATAATTTAAAACTTACAACTTTTGAAAATCAATTTTCCTTAGATACTTTTCAATTAAAATCAAATTTCAAAATTGGATCTTTTGGTCAAATTGATTCTTATTTAAGCACAAAATGGAATCGAAAAAAAATGTATCTATCACTTTTTGGAAAATACAGAGAAGCAAAAGGAAATTTTCCTTTTAAAGTAGAAAATTATTCTGAAACATACGACTTAACACGAACAAATAATGAGCTACAAGAATTGTATTCCGGCTTGAGTTATGGCTATCAAATCAATTCAAAAAGTCGCTTAAAATTTCAACTTTTATCTAATTTTTCTGACAAAGGTTTGCCGGGAGCAGTTATTTTATATAATCCAACTGCAAATCAATATTTAAAAAATAAAAATGTCACGTTAAACGGAGATTATATTTTTAAAATAAAAAACACCCTTTCCAGAACTTATTTGTCAGCTCGCTACGATGAGTTGATTTACCTTGATTCAGGATATTTAAATCCACAAGGCTATTTAAAATCGCACTATTTTTCTTCGAATATTTCCCTTGGAACAGTTTTTAGAAAAATTGTTTTGAATAGATTAAAACTGAATTACGGTTTAGAAGAAAATTATTCTTTGTTGGAAAATTCAGAAAATTTCGGCACTGGAATACAACGATTTCATTCAAAAATATTTATTGATTTGACAAAAGATTTAAATTACAAATGGAATTATTCATTTTCTTTAGGCTTGCAACACGTTTACAATCAACAAATAAATGATACAAATGCGTATCAAAAATTCAATTTAAATCCATCTTTGTTGATTTATTCTTCATCACCAATTTCATTTTTAGGTAAATTAAAATTCTCAATAAAAAGAACATTTAGAATGCCTAATTTCAATGAAATGTATTACAATCAAATTGGAAATACAAAACTAAAACCTGAAATTGCCAATCAATTTAATGTTGGAACAAATTATAATTTCAACATTAAAAATAATATCTTAAACATCGTATTTGATGCTTATGCAAATTTAGTTGAAAACAAAATCGTAGCTATTCCGACAAAAAATTTATTTATTTGGTCAATTCAAAATGTTGGACAAGCACGTGTTTTGGGTTTTGACTTGCAAGTTTCTCATGAACGAGATTTTAACAAAGAAATTAATTTCTTTACAAGTTTATCTTACACTTTTCAAGATATTACTGATGTTTCAGACAAAAAAGCTGCAACTTACGGACATCAATTAGCTTATTTACCCAAGCATATTTTAAATGCAAATTTCTCTTTTCAATATAAAAATAGTGGCTTAAATGTGAACGGATATTACAATTCTTTGCGTTATGCTTTGAATGAAAACATCAAAAGCAATGAAGTTCAGCAATTTTACACTTTTGATTTCACATTATTTTACAAACACACAATTGCTCACCGACAAGGTGAAAAGAAATCAAATTTGCGTTATTCTTTTTCGGTAAAAAACTGTTTAAATCAATCATATTCTTACATCCGAAATTACGCAATGCCCGGAATAAACTATTTAATCTCAATAAGCTATGGATTTAATTAAAACAAATTCAAATTTCTCAACTCATCGTTATTTTAAAAATTTATTTTTATCTTTAGCCATAGCTAACTCAAAAATTAAATTTTTAAAAAGCCTCGATTTGAAAAAATTTAATTTGCTTTGTTTTTCCTTAAATTTTATTTTACTGCTAGGTTTTTCCTCCTGCAAAAAAGATAAAATTGAGGAACCAATAATCATTTCTAAGGAATTGAAAAACGGAATTTTAGTTCTAAATGAAGGATTATTTCAATTGAACAATTCAAATTTAGCTTGGATTAATTTAGCTGATTTAAGTATTTCAACTGATTTTTTTGAGCAAAAAGCAGGTCGAAACTTGGGCGATACAGGAAATGATATGAAACGCTATGGCGGAAAAATTTATATCGTAGTAAATGTTTCAAGCACAGTTGAAGTTTTGGACGCAAAAACAGGAAAATCGCTTAAACAAATCAGTTTTTTAAATGGAAATCAATCAAAACAACCAAGATCAATTGCTTTTTGGGGAAGCAAAGCTTATGTGACTTGTTTTGATGGTTTTGTTGATGTAATTGATACAAATTCACTTGAAATTCAAAGCCGAATTCCAGTTGGATTAAATCCTGATCAACTTATTTCGTCCAGTAATTCAATTTTTGTTTCAAATTCTGGAGGATTAAACAATCCAGTTTATGATTCAACTATTTCAGTTATAAATCCTCAAATTGCTCAGGAAACCACAAAAATTATTGTTGGTAAAAACCCTGGAGGACTAGAAATAATTGGAAACAATTTATTCGTTTCTGTAAGAGGAAATTTTTCTTCTATTCCAGCAAAATTGAAAAGAATCAATCTTTTAACATTACAAATTGAAGAAACATATGGCTTCAAACCACTTATTTTAGAGAAAATGAATGATAAATTATTACTTGCTTACGAAGAGAATCAGGTAATAAAAATTGGGGTTTTTGATGTCGCTGCAAATTCCTTTAATAACTCAAATTTAATCGATTTATCTTCAATAGAAACACTATATGGAATTCATTTTGAAAGTAGTACAAATCGAATTTATTTGACTGATGCAAAAAATTATACTACAACTGGAAAAATTTTAGAATATTCAGTTGAAGGAAATTTTATCCGCGAATTTTCAGTGGGGTTGAATCCTAATTCTCTATTGTTTTTTTGAATGAGATTGGATTTGTGAAATAAATTTGCTAACTTCATTCTCTAAACCTAGAAAAATGACTGAACAACTAATCCAATCAAAAATTCAAATAATTCGTGAACAAAAAGTAATGCTCGATTCTGATCTTGCGCAATTATATGGAATTGAAACTAAAAGATTAAACGAAGCTGTCAAACGAAATTTGAATAGATTTCCTAACGATTTTATGTTTGAATTGACAAAAGAAGAGAATGATTGTCTAAGGTCGCAATTTGCGACCTTAGACAATCGAAGAGGAAAATACTCTAAATATCTACCTTATGTTTTCACAGAACAAGGAGTTGCGATGCTAAGTTCTGTAATCAATACCGAAAAAGCAATTGAAGTAAACATTTACATTATGCGGACCTTCGTGTTAATGCGGCAGTTTTCATTGAATTATGAAGAATTGAGTAAAAGATTACACGAATTAGAAGGTAATTATTCTGACATATATGAAGCCTTAAATTTTTTAATGAAGAAAGATAAATTATTAAAAGTTCAAAAAGAGAGGGAACAAATTGGATATTAATATGTTTGTGGTCTCAAATTGCGACCTCAAACAATTTTGAAATGAATTATAATTGTGGTTTCAATTTGAAAACTAAAACCAAAAAATAAAATTAGATGCACATAAAAAACAAAACAATCATAATTACAGGTGCTTCCAAGGGAATTGGAAAAACTTTAGCTTTAGAATTAGCTGAATTTTCGTGCAATTTAGTTCTTATTGCTCGTTCAGAAAATGAACTTTTAGAAATTCAAGCCTCTATTTTAAATGCAAAAAAATCAAATTGTTCTATTTTTGTTGGAGATATTTCTGATTTATCATTTTTAGATTTAGTAGTTTCAAAAACAATTGAAAAATTCAAGCAAATTGATTTTTTGATCAACAACGCTGGAATCGGAACTTTCGGTTCGATACAAAAATATACAGAAGAAGAATTTTGTACACTTTTTGACACCAATGTGAAAGGATCATTTTTTCTTTCTCAAAAAGTATTGCCTTTCATGAAAAATGCAAAAAGTGGACACATTATAACTTTAATTTCTGATGTTGGAAAACGCGTTTTTGATACAGGAGCGCTTTATTGTGGGACAAAATATGCACAAGAAGGATTTACATCAGCCATGAGAATGGAAGTTAGACCTTTTAATATCAAAATTTCAAACATTTATTCTGGCTTGGTTGATTCTGATTTTCATGCGACAAAAAAAGGTTCAAAAGAACAGGGAAATTGGCTAAAAACGGAAGATATGGCTAAAAGTATTATTTTTGTGATGAACCAGCCAAAAAATGTTGTGATTGACGAATTGATGATTCACCCGATATTTCAAGAATATTAAAAATGAAAAATATAAAAATTAAATTAATTTTTCTTACTGGAATTTTGTTTCCTACTTTGTTTTTCTCTCAATCATTTGCACCTGCAGCTGGAAATATTGGTACTACAGCAATTCACAAAGATAGTTCAGCACTTGTTTCTTGGGCAAATGGAATTGAATTACAACGAGGATATTTAAATATTTCGAATAAATCTCTGGGATTCGCCAATTTTGGACTTGCTGAAAATGCTTTATATCAAGCAGAAGGAAATTCTTATGATGTCGTTTCTTTAGGCGACAGTGGAGTTGCTATTTTAACTTTCCCAAACCCAATAAAAAATGGAAATGGAGCTGATTTTGCCGTTTTTGAAAATAGTTTTGCGGATGATTATTTAGAATATGCTTTCGTGGAGGTAAGCTCAGATGGAATTAATTTTGTTCGCTTCCCTCCTATTTCTGAAACACAAACTACTGTTCAAATTGATGGACTCGGACTTTCTGATTGTAGGAATGTGAATAATTTGGCAGGAAAATACCGTCAAGGATATGGTACGCCATTTGATTTGGAAGAATTAGTTGGAATTGCACCTCAAAGTGTTGATTTGAATAATATTACACATGTAAAAATTATCGACGTAATTGGAAGTATTAATGCTCAATTCGGAACTTTTGACTCTAGTGGAAATATAATTAATGAACCTTGGCCGTCAGAATTTGACTCTGGAGGATTTGACTTAGACGGAATAGCAGTTTTAAATCAATTCGTGAATTTAGAAGAACAAAAGAATTCTATTTTAGATTTAATAAAAATTGAAAATGACATTATTTATTATTTATCTGAAAATAAAACAGATTTAAAAATTTTTGATTTAACAGGAAAAGTGATTATCGAAAGTTCTGCTGATAAAGAAATAAATATTCAATACTTGTTAAGTGGAATCTATTTTTTAAAATTTGAATTTGCTGATCAGGATGGTGAGATGCGCTTTTTTAAGAAATAAAAAAACCACCAAGAAATCTTGATGGTTTTCAAAAATTAAATTCAACTTATACTTTTACAACATTCTTTACAATTTTTTTTCCATCTGGTGGAGTAACGGTTGTATAAACAACTTGATCTCCAACAGCTAATTTTTTTTGAGCATCAGGATTGTAAAATCCAAATTCCTTTCCGGTTTTTTCATCAGAAACTAATCCTGTTTCAAAATCATAAAATTCAATTAATTTTCCTTTTCTTTCTTTTTCTACTACTGCCATGTTTTTTGGTTTTAAGTTTTTTTTATAATTAAATTTTTCGTTTCAACTATTTTTTTATATTTACAGTTTACTAAGGTCAAATATATAAATTAATTTGAAAAAAGTCGTTTACATAATTTTATTTTTGTTCGTTAATCTAACAAATGTCTATTTTAGTCAAGATAAAGTAGATGTATATCTTGACAAATTTAAAAATTCAAAGGAAGATACAAACAAAATAAATTTAGCAATAAAAATTTTAGATTTACAACTTGATGATGATAGAATCAATAATTTAGAAATTCTTCTAAATGCTGAAAATACAGCGAAAAAAGTCAATTTCAAAAAACACATAATTTTTAATCGAATTGCAAATCATTATTTAAACATTTCAAAATACAAAAAAGCTACTGAATATTCACTTCGTTTATTAAAAGAAACAAAAATTTTAAATGGAAACGAAAAGTACGATTATGAAGGTCGTGCTTCCGAAAAATTAGCATCAATAAATTCAAACTTAGGAAATATTTCTCTTGCAATAAAAAATCAAACTGATGCAATAAATTCATACAAAAAAATCAAAGGAGATACATACTTTTATGTTGCTTATATTAATCTTGCAAACTTTCAAATGGCTGCAAATAATATCGAAAAAGCAATCTATTATTATGAATATGTTGAAAGAAATTTAATTAAAGAAGAAAACTATACATACTTAACTTACGTTTACAATGGTATTGCAAGTTGTTATGATAAAAAGGGAAATAAATTAAAATCAATCGAATTTTATGAAAAATCTAAAAATGCAATTATAAAATATACACCTGACGATCTGAGTTCTTTGGCAGTATCTTATAATAATATTGGAGAGAATTTTAATGATATTGGTAATTATTCTGCTGCAATTTATAATTTGTCAGAAGCTATTTCAATTTTCAAAAGATTAAATGATCAATTAAGTTTAAAAGATAGTTATTACAATATCTCTTTAGCATACAGAAATCTTAATCAATACAAGCAATCAAATGATTTTATGATGGCTTACATGGAATTAAAAGATTCAATTTTTGATGAAGATACCAAAAAAACAATTCACGATCTATCAATTAAATATGAATCAGAGAAAAAAGAACAAGAAAATAAAATTTTAGCAAAAGATAACGAAAAAAAACAACTTTCACTTTATTTTTCTTTAGCTGCGATTATTCTAATTTTTATCATTTTACTTATAATTTATAGAAATAATCGAATTAAAGCGAGAACAAATATTTTATTAGAAAAACAAAATAAAGTTATTGAAGAGCAAAAAGAACTTGTAGAAGAACAACATTTTTTGTTAGAAGAAAAATCCAAAGAAATTACAGATAGTATCAAATATGCAGAACGCATTCAAGGAGCAATTTTACCTCCAGAACAAAAATGGAATTACATTCTTCCAAATTCTTTTATTTTAAATAAACCAAAAGATATACTTAGTGGAGATTTTTATTGGATTGCAGAAACAGAGGATAGAATTTTTGTTGCTGCAGCCGATTGCACTGGTCACGGAGTTCCTGGAGCTTTGATTTCTATTGTTAATTTTAATTTGCTAAATAAAGCTGTTTTAGAACGTGGATTAAGTTCACCTTCAGAAATTTTAGACGCAGTAAATGTGTGGTTGACTGAAAGTTTAAATCAAACTACTCATGAAAGTTCGATTAAAGATGGCATGGATATCGCTTTGATTTCAATAAACAAGAAAAATGGTCAAGTGCTTTATTCAGGAGCAAATAATCCACTTTACATTTTCTCAAACAATGAATTGACAGAATATAAAGCTGATAAATTTCCTGTTGGAGCTTATGCAAATGAGAAACTAAATAATTTTTCGACTAAGGAAATTCAAACGAAATTTGGTGATACAATTTATTTGTTTTCAGATGGTTTTGCAGATCAATTTGGTGGTGAAAATGGTAAGAAATTCAAATACAAACAATTCAAAGAAAGTTTGTTTCAAGCAAAAGACTTGCCAATTGAAAAACAAAAAGATTTTCTACATAAAAAATACAGAGAATGGAGAGGAAAATTGGAGCAAACAGATGATATTTTAATTATTGGAATTAAGATTTAAATTTACCACAAAAAAGATTTTTAAACCATTCATCTAAAAAAAAAATCAAGAAGAAAATCTTTGAGTATATTTGTTTTACTAAAACTTATGTAAACGCAATGAAGTTATTATTTTTCTTTTTTCTTTTTATTTGTTCTTCCAAAACTTTTGCACACAGCTATTTTTTTGCTTTTGCAGAAGTTGAATATAATGTGATGCAAGAAAAATTAGAGGGAACCTTGATTTTCACTTCTCATGATTTAGAAGAAGTTTTAATGGCAAAAGGAATAATTACTTCCAAATTTGAAAAACTACAGCATGATTCTATCACAATTTCAGCTCTTGGAAATGCCCTTTTTAATGATTTTAAGTTTTATTCAAACCAAGTTCCAATTAAATTAAATGCCTTAGATTTCTCTCTCACCAAAAATGGATTAATCGAAATTTATTTCAAAAGTGAAAAAGTTAAATTGAGTCAAGATTTTGAGTTACAATTTGAATCCCTCATGGATATTTATCCAAAACAACAAAATAAAATTACCTTTATTCAAAACAATGAAAAACAAACCTATGTTTTTATGAATAATGAAACTAGAAGAAAAATAACTATTTTAAACTAAATATGAAGAATTTTAAAACTTTTATAACATCCATTTTCTCCACTTTATTAATCTGTTCGCAAATTTCTGCTCAGAGTAAATTTGCTCAATTGGATTTTGAACTGCCAACCCCAAACGAATATAGAAACGCTTCTGGTGGACCTGGACACAATTATTATCAGCAAAAAGCAGATTATAAAATTTCTTTAATTTTAGATGATACCAAACAAATTATTACAGGTGAAGAAACGATAACTTATACTAATAATTCTCCAGATAATTTAGAATTTTTGTGGCTTCAATTAGACCAAAATATCTATGCTGAAAATTCTGACACAAAACTAATTGAAGTCGAAAAAATGGAGGATTTCAGAAGTATTTCAGATATTAACAGAGAATTTTTCAAATACGATGGAGGTTTTAAAGTTGAATCTGTAAGATCTTCTAGTGACCAAAATCTAAAATATTTCATCAATAAAACCATGATGCGCATTGATTTGGAAAAACCTTTAGGCGCAAAACAATCCATTTCTTTTAAAGTGAAATGGTGGTACAACATCAATGACAGAGCAAAAGTTGGAGGTCGATCTGGTTTAGAATATTTCAAAGAAGAAAACAATTACATCTATACAATCGCTCAGTTTTTCCCAAGAATGTGTGTTTACAATGATGTTGAAGGATGGCAAAACAAACAATTTTTGGGTTCTGGTGAATTTACGCTTCCTTTTGGAGATTACGAAGTAAACATTACTGTTCCAGCAGATCACATAGTTGGAGCAACAGGAGAATTACAAAATTCTGGTGATATACTAAGTTCAGAACAAAAAAGTAGGTTAAAATTAGCTGCAAGTGCGACTTCTCCTGTTTTAATAGTAACCCAAAAAGAAGCAGAAGAAAATGAAAAAGAAGGAACTACTAAAACGAAAACATGGAAATTTAAAGCAATAAATGTACGTGATTTTGCTTTTGCTTCCTCCAGAAAATTTATGTGGGATGCACAAGGGGTGAAAATTGGCGACAAAAATATTCTCGCTATGTCATATTACCCTAAAGAAGGAAATCCACTTTGGGAAAAATATTCAACAAAATTAGTAGTTCATACATTAATAACATATTCTAAATACACAACAAATTATACTTATCCAGTAGCTATTTCAGTTCACACAGACCGAATCGGAATGGAATATCCAATGATTTGTTTTAATGGTGGAAGACCTGAAAAAGATGGAACCTATTCTGAGGACACAAAATATGGAATGTGGGGAGTAATTATTCACGAAGTAGGTCACAACTTTTTCCCAATGATTATTAATTCTGACGAAAGACAATGGTCCTGGATGGATGAAGGTTTGAATACTTTTGTGCAATATTTGACCGAACAAGAATGGGAACGAGGATATCCATCTCGAAGAGGTCCAGCGCCATACATCGCAGATTACATGCGTGGTGACAAGAAATTCATTTCGCCAATTATGACAAACTCCGAATCCATTTTTCAATTTGGAAACAATGCTTATGGAAAACCGGCAACTGCCTTAAATATTTTGCGTGAAACAATCATGGGAAGAGAATTATTTGATTATTCCTTCAAAATGTATTGCGAAAGATGGAAATTTAAGCACCCAACTCCAGCGGATTTTTTCAGAACGATGGAAGATGCTTCAGCAGTAGACTTAGATTGGTTTTGGAGAGGATGGTTTTTCTCAACTGATTTCGTAGATATTTCTCTTGATGAAGTAAATTATTTTCAGTTAAACACTGCAAATCCTGATACTGAAAAGGAAATCAAACGCCTTGAAAAAGAAAATAAAGCAATATTTATTGGCGATACACGCAACAAAACGTCTATAAAAACAACAGTTAATGAACAAGATCCAACAATTGATGATTTTTATGCAAAAAGAAATGTCTTTAAGGCGGATACTTTAGACAAAATTCTCTATGCAGAAAACAAGAAAAAAATGTCTGCCGAAGAATTGGCTTTACTGAATTCAAACAAACAATTTTATGAATTGAAATTTACTAATAAAGGAGGTTTGGTTTCTCCGATTATCATTCAAGCGAATTTTGAAGATGGAACAAATAAAGTAACGTATATTCCTGCAGAAATTTGGAGAAAAGAAGAATTTAAAGTTTCAAAAGTAATGATTTACGACAAAAAAGTAATTTCTTTTCAAATCGATCCATTTTTAGAAACTGCTGATACTGATGTAGATAACAATGCTTGGCCACAGAAAAATGAACCTACACGTTTTGAATTATTTCAACAACAAAGAGAAAAAGAAAATCCAATGCAACGCGCAAAACGAGCAGAGGAATTGATGAAAGGGAAGTAAAACTGCTTTAAAGATTTTAAAAAAAACCTTTTCCTTTTATTTCTGTTATACTTCTACATTGCAAATAAAAAGCCTGAAAATGAGAAAGTTTTTGACAGCCCAATGGGAAAATATAATAATGGCAAACTACGAAATTGATCCAGCCATTTTAAGTACTTACTTACCAAAAGGAGTTGAACTAGATTATTTTGAAGGTAAAACTTACGTTAGTTTAGTTGGATTCATGTTTAAAAACACGTCCATTTTTAAAATTCCAATTCCTTTAATGGGTACTTTTGAAGAGGTTAATCTAAGATTTTATGTGAAACGAAAAGTAGGAACTGAAATAAGACGAGGTGTAGTTTTTATCAATGAAACAGTTCCAAATAAGTTAGTTGCTTATGTGGCAAATAAACTGTACAAGGAACATTACATAGCTATTCCTACCAAACACAATTGGGATTTTCAGAAAGAACAAAAAGTCATAAAATACGAATGGAAAGTAAATGAAATTTGGAATTCAATAGTGGTAGAAGCTTCACAAAAAAAACAAAAAATGCTTTCCGGAAGTATTGAAGAATATATTTTTGAACATTATTTTGGATATACAAAAGTAAATAAGCAAAGAAGCATAGAATATAAAATAAATCACCCTAGTTGGGAAATTAATTTAATCCAAAATCATCAAATTAAGTGTGACTTTGCCACTTTTTACGGTCAAGATTTTAAAGTGCTAAACGACATAAAACCAAATTCAGTCATGCTTGCTGAAGGATCTCAAATAAGTGTTGATTGGAAACGAGTTTCTTTTTAGTTTTATGACTAAAACATAACAAGGTTTTCATAAGGATTTTTCAACAAACAAAACATATTTTTTTAAAAAACTGTGAACAATACTTACATACATTTGTTTTATAATCAAAATATGTAAATCAAAGAAAATATGTTTAAAAAATTTACTTTAGCCGACAAACTAATGTTCGCAGCAGCAATGCTTTCATTAATTTATTCTGAAATGTTATTTTTTCAAGGAGAAAAAGAAGATGCTCACTTTGTTGGAATTTGGGTTCCTTCCATATTAGCTTTTGGAATATATTTAAAACTAATTAAATCAAAATAATATGTCAGAATCTATACCTTACTTCGCTGGTGCAATTACAATTCTTTTTGGAATAGCATTTTTTTATTCTTTACAAGAGAAAGAAAAATAAACTAAAACCCAAAATTATCAAATCCTGTTTCGCTCAATTTCTTATAATTTACTTCATTAAACATAAAAAACTGTGACGGTTTGTGTGGAACACCAACTTGTTTTTCATCTAAATTTGTTAAAATATCTAATTTTAATATTTTTCTTCTGAAGTTTCTTTTGTCTAAACTTTTCTCTAAAATTGCTTCATATAATTTATGCAATTGTCCCAAAGTAAATTTTTCGGGTAAAAGGTTAAATCCTAAAGGTTGAATTCTGATTTTTTCCTTTAGTTTTTTTAAAGCAGCTTGAAGAATTTCAAAATGGTCAAATGCCAATTCATGAATATCATTTACAGCATACCAGTCAGCGGATTTCGCAAAAGAAGATGCATGAGGAGCATAATCATCCATTTTAACTAAGGAATAATATGCAACGGTAATAACTCTAGCTTCTGGTTTTGCACGAATCGATTTCAACCATTCTTGATCAGATTCTTTGCTTATTCTATCTGGATCACCAAAAGCACCAACTTGCTCTAAGTATATGTCTTTCAATTCTGTCAACTCATTCAAAACACGACTTGCCGCCATGTCTAAATTTTCATTATCGTAAATTAAATTCCCAGGTAAAGCCAATCGATTAGCATTATTACTTTCAGAACCAATTCCCCTATCAATTAAAAGTACGTTTAATTTTTCAAAATCAAAACCAAAAATTACACAGTCAGTTGAAAGGTTTGGATTTAATTCTAAATTTGAGTTTATTGATTTAATATTGTCCATTTTCTCTACTTCGATTTTTTTTTCCTAATGATGTAAATTTATAAAAAAATTATTTTATATTTGCAAAGTGTTCTTTTTACACTAAGTTAAATTTTTGACTAAAAATGAGTTAAAAATCAATCTTAAAGCGTAAATTTAACACAAAGATAAAAATAAAGACAGAACTAAAACATAAACCAAACATAAAACTAAAGATTTAAACGCATGTTTTTAATTATAGATAGCGGTTCAACTAAAAGCGATTGGGTTTTACTTGACGATGAAAATAATCAAACGTTTTTCACAACAATGGGATTTAATCCCTATTTTCATGATGAAAAAACAATTATTGACGCCATTTTAGCAAATGACGGATTAAAAAAATGTGCCAATAAAGTTGTTTCGGTACATTTTTACGGAGCTGGTTGTTCAAGTCCAGAACTAAATTTAATTGTAGAAAACGCTTTCAGAAAAGTTTTCACAGAAGCAGATGTTTTTGTCGGCCATGATTTAACAGCTTGTGCTTATGCGACTTACCAAGGAAAACCATCTATTTCTTGTATCATTGGAACAGGTTCAAATTCATGCTATTTTGATGGTGATAAGGTTTCAGAAGTTATTCCAGCATTGGGATATATCCTTGGAGATGAAGGAAGTGGGAGTTATTTTGGAAAACAATTATTAGCTAGCTTTTTATACAAAAAATTGCCTAAAAATGTAGAAGAAGATTTTATCAAAGAATTTGATTTGAACAAAGATAAGATTGTCGAAAACGTTTACATGAAACCAAATGCAAATGTTTATTTAGCGTCATTTATGAAATTTATTTCAAAACATGCTGAAGAAGAATTTTTCAAAACAATGGTTTATGAAGGAATGAAAAAATTCATTGAAACACACGTTTGCTGCTACGAAAATTACAAATCTACAGATGTTCATTTTATCGGATCTTTGGCTTTTATTTTTAAAAATGAACTTCAAAAGGCAGCTGATGAACTTGGGGTGAAAATTGGACAAATTATCCAAAAACCTATTGGCGGATTGGTAAATTACCACCTAAATCATTTGTACTTAGTTAAGCGTTAAGTTAAATAAAATCTTAATGTCATGTTATCCTAAAATCTTAAAATCTATTTTATGAAAATCATCTTTACATTTCTAATTTTAACTTTAAACCTATTACTTTTTGGACAAACTTCAAAAGTTACTCCAGAATGGTCTAAAAACGCTACGATTTATGAAGTAAACGTGCGTCAGTTTACTCCTGAAGGAACATTTAAAGCATTTCAAGCTCATTTACCTCGCTTAAAAAAAATGGGAGTTGATATCTTGTGGCTGATGCCAATCAATCCAATTGGTGTAAAAAATAGAAAAGGTTCACTTGGAAGTTACTATGCAATTAGTAATTACAAAGCTGTCAATCCAGAATTTGGTTCAATGAGTGATTTCAAAACCTTGGTTTCGGAAGCTCAAAAACTTGGAATGCACGTAATTATTGATTGGGTTGCAAACCATACTTCTCCAGATAATATTTGGGTTGATCAATGTCACCAAAATTGGTACACTCTTGATTCTGCAGGCTATTTACAACCTACAATTGGAACAGATTGGTGGGATGTTGCCGATTTGAATTACAACAATCCTGAAATGCGAAAAGAGATGATTGAATCCATGAAATTTTGGTTGAAAGAAGCAAATATTGATGGATTTCGTTGCGACGTTGCTGATTGGGTTCCTGTTGATTTTTGGAATCAAGCACGAATGGAATTGGACAAAGTAAAACCAGTTTTTATGCTTGCCGAAGCTGAAAATCCAGAACATCACAAGGCTGCATTTGACATGTCTTATGGTTGGGAATTTCATCATTACATGAATAAAATAGCCAAAAGAGAAAAAAATGCTGCATCGATCTATGAATATTTAGATGGTCAGAAAAAATTTCCAAAAGAAGCTTACAGAATGAATTTTACATCAAATCACGATGAAAATTCTTGGAATGGAACTGAAATGGAACGCATGGGTGAATCTCGTTTTTGTTTTGCTGTTTTAGCTGCTACAATGCAAGGTATGCCTTTGGTTTACAACGGTCAAGAAACAAGTTTAGATAAAAGATTACGTTTCTTTGACAAAGACACTATTTCATGGAAAAAAATGGATCTAGAAGATTTTTATACAAAATTATTAAATTTAAATAAAAATAACAAAGCACTTTGGAATGGAACTTACGGTGGTGAATTACAAATGCTAACAGACAAATCAAACCCAGATGTTTTTGCCTTCGTGAGAGAAAAAGATGGACAAAAAGTCTTATGTATTTTCAATTTATCAAAATCTATACAAGAATACAAGTATTCTAACAAATTATTCAGCGGAAAATACACAAACTTGTTCACAAGTAAAAAAGCAAGTTTTAAAGAAACAGGAAAAGTTAAACTAGAACCTTGGGCTTACAGGGTTTTTTATATCTAATCCGCTATGCGGAGACAAAAGACTACAAGATTCAAGACATAAGACTTGATTTTAGTAGAAACATAATTTACTTTTTTAAATACATAAATTATAATTCAACATTAATTTAAAGTCTTAATATCTTAAAGTCTTACAAAATGGAAAAACCAAAACTATCATTCTGGCAAATTTGGAACATGAGTTTCGGATTTTTCGGTATTCAATTCGGATTTGAACTTCAAAACTCAAATATTAGTAGAATCTTTGAAACTCTTGGAGCAAATAAAGATGAAATTCCAATTTTATGGATTGCTGCACCCTTAACTGGATTGGTAATTCAACCAATAATTGGTTATTTAAGTGATAGAACTTGGCATCCATACTGGGGAAGAAGACGACCTTTTTTCTTTATCGGTGCAATTTTAGCAACCATATCCTTGTTTTTTCTACCAAACTCCCCTACCCTTTGGATTGCGGGAAGTATGCTATGGATTATGGATGCTTCAATCAATATTTCAATGGAACCTTTCAGAGCATTTGTAGGAGATAAACTACCTTCTGAACAACGAACAAAAGGTTTTGCCATGCAGAGTTTTTTCATTGGACTTGGCTCCGTTGTTGCAGCAATGTTACCATGGGTTTTTACAAATGTATTCGGATTTTCTAATCAAGCAGAATCAGGTCAAATTCCGGATTCAGTTAAATGGAGCTTTTACATGGGAGGAATTGCATTTTTTGCTTCTGTGATGTACACCGTTTTCACAACAAAAGAAATGCCACCCGAAGATTTAGAGAAATTTCAAAGAGAAAAAGAATCCGTTACTTTTCTACAAGGAGTAAAAGAAACTTTTGGTGGAATTTTTCATATGCCAAAAGCAATGAAACAATTGGCTTGGGTGCAATTTTTTACTTGGTTTTCACTTTTCGCAATGTGGATTTATAGCACAAATGCTGTAACAAGCAATTTATACGACATGAAAGTTGACCGAGAAATAGTGAACAAAATGGAAGATAATATCCAATCAAATCTTTCAAAACCTGGTATTTCTATCAAAACTAAACAAGATTATAAATCTTTGCAAGCTGATATTAATGAAATTAAAGAATTTAGAGCAAATCAAAATCCTACTACAATCTCGCTAAATCTTGCCAATCATTTTGCTGATTCTTCTGAAACATTTTTTGACGCTTCTGAAAAGAAAAATTTTGAACGAGTTAAAAAAGAATACAATGATGGAGCAGATTGGTTAAGCATCTGTTCATCAATCAGAAATGGAGTTGCAGCGATTTTTGCCTTCATTATCCCATGGATTGCTTACAAAACCAATCGTAGAAAAACACATACCATTTGTTTAATAATTGGTGGATTAGGTTTGATGAGTATTTCTGTTATTTCAAATCCAACCTTCTTGGCAATTTCAATGGGAATGGTTGGTATTTCCTGGGCAAGTATTCTTTCCATGCCTTATGCGATTTTAGCTGGATCTTTACCTCCAAACCGCATGGGTTATTTCATGGGTGTTTTTAACTTTTTCATTGTAATTCCGCAAATTGTTGCCGCAACGATTCTAGGATTTTTAACTATGAAATTATTTGGAGCAAATACAATTTATACAATCATGTTTGGTGGATTAACAATGATTATTGCTGGTTTACTAACATTAAGAGTAAAAGATGACGATGAAAAATAAAGAAATAAAAGGATTAATTTTTGACTTGGATGGTGTTATTGTTAGCACCGAACACAATCATTTTTTGGCTTGGAAAAAAACTGCAGACCAATTGGGTGTGAAATTTTCGGAACATGAAAATGAAAAATTGAAAGGTCTAAGTCGAGTAGATTCCTTGAAAGCAATCCTGGCAATTGACAATTTAATCATCAGTGAAAAAGAATTTGGCACTTTAATGCTGGATAAAAATGAATTTTATCTTGAATCAATTCAACTTTTAAATGAATCAAACATTCTTCCTGGGGTAAAAAACTTGTTAGTTTCAGCAAAGGAACAAGGAATTAAAATGGCAGTTGGCTCATCCAGTAAAAATGCTCCTTTTATTGTAAAACTTTTAGGATTAGATGATTATTTTGAACTAATTGTGGACGGAAATATGGTTGCAGATCCAAAACCTCATCCAGAAGTGTTTTTAAATGCTGCAAAAGGAATGAATTTAAAACCAAGCGATTGCATTGTTTTTGAAGATGCAGAAAGTGGAATTAAAGCTGCCTTGGATGGAGGATTTCATGCAATTGCAGTTGGAAATAAAAATATTGCCGAAATGGCACACGAATATTTAAACGATTTAACAGAATTTAAATTAGATTTATATGCTTAATTTATTTGAAATAGATGAGTGGAAAATAGTTGAAAATGGTTTCACACCATCGAAACAAAAACAGGCTGAAAGTATTTTCAGTATTGGAAATGGTTCTTTTGGTCAAAGAGCAAATTTTGAAGAAAAATATTCTGGGGACAGCTTACAAGGAAGTTATGTTGGAGGAGTTTATTACCCTGATAAAACTAGAGTTGGTTGGTGGAAAAACGGTTACCCTGAATATTTCGCAAAAGTATTAAATTCATGTAATTGGATCGGAATAAACATTGAAATTGATGGAATTCAACTTGATTTAAATACCTCCGAAGTGCAATCTTTTCACCGTGAATTAAATATGTTTGAAGGGACTTTAACTCGTTCTTTTCGATGTGTTTTCCAAAATGGAAAAGAAATTGAAGTCAAATCTATTCGCTTTTGTTCAATGGAAAGAGAAGAAATCGGAGCAATATCTTATTCAATTACACCTATAAATTTTAGCGGAAACGTTAAGTTTTCTCCTTATTTGGATTGTAAAGTAATGAATCACGATTCAAACTACGATGAATATTTTTGGGACGAAGATTTCCATAAAATCGGAATTAAAAAAGGAATCGTTTGCGTTAAAACTAAAAAAACAAACTTCCACGTTGCGACGGCTATGCGAATTTCCTTTTGGAAAGAATCAGAATTGTTAGACATTCATCCAAATTTAGTTGAAAGAGAATTTTATGTAGAAAATAATTTTGAATATTACCTTGAAAAAGGAGTTACACATACCTTAAAAAAATATGTTTCTGTTTCTTCAACTATCAATCATTCTGAATTTTCATATGCAACAATTGCTTTAAATCGCGTAACAAAAGCATATATTAATGGTTTTGACATGCTTTTAGCAGAACACAAAGCTGCTTGGGCAAAAATTTGGTCAAATTCTGATATCAAAATCGAAGGAGATAGTGCATCCCAACAGGCAATTCGCTTTAATATCTTTCATTTATTTCAAACTTATACTGGGAAAAATAGCAAATTAAATATTGGACCTAAAGGTTTCACAGGTGAAAAATATGGGGGAGCAACTTATTGGGATACAGAAGCTTACTGCTTACCATTTTACTTAAAAACTGCTGATTCAAAAATTGCAAGACAACTATTGGTTTACCGTCACAATCATTTGCAGAAAGCCATTGAAAATGCCGCAAAATTAGGTTTTAAGGACGGAGCTGCTTTGTATCCAATGGTTACCATGAATGGTGAGGAATGCCACAACGAATGGGAAATCACCTTTGAAGAAATTCATAGAAACGGTGCAATAGCATTTGGAATTTACAATTATGTGCGACATACTTTAGACGAACAATATCT
>CAMBRH010000017.1 GCA_945870115.1 Chitinophaga pinensis
AAATATTAAATATTAATTTAACTTTGCTTGTTTAGAACTAAACAAAAATTAACATAATATACATGAAACTTTTTTTTGTAGCAATTTCAATTTCAACAAGTATTATTCTATTTTCTCAAAAAGAAGAGTTTAATAAAATTTCTTTAGAAGCAAATATTGGTTTTACAAAACCTGTTTATCCTTTCACTGCTGGCTATTTTACTAATTTCTTAAGTCCAAGTCACACAAACTTAGGTTTTAGATATGCCTTAAATGACCGTTTTGGTGTAAGAGCAGATTTTGGTTTTGATCATTTCAAAAATGATGAATTCGGTAAAAATGATTCAAGTATTGTCTTCAAAGCGAACTACTATAGAACAAGTTTAGAAGGAGTAATAAATTTAGGAAATATTATTTTCAAACAAACACCGATGAATGGCAAATTTGGTTTGCTGCTCCATGGAGGTGGAGGATTTTCTATTTTACATAGTCCACTTACCTTAAAAAATATTGAATGGAAAACAGATCACTCAGATATAATGATAAATTTTATGATGGGCTTAACAGGACAGTATAAAATATCTGAACGAATTGCAATAAACCTTGATTTTACTTTGGTTTCGCATCTATTTCAGACTTTCACTTTTGATATGTATAATTCTGCAAAAAGAGGTGGTTTTGATGGTGTACTTTTAAATGTGAACACGGGTATATCTTGGTATATCGGTAAAAACACTAAGCACATTGACTGGAAAACAAAACATTGATTTTTGAATATCTCTACAAAACAAATACGATATGAAAATATTACTTACAATAATCTCATTTTTTTTAATTTTCAATTCTTTCTCTCAAGGGAAAGCAAATAATAAATTATCCGCTGATTTAAATATAGGGTCAACCAATCCATTTTCAAATTTATCTAAAAATTACTACGCTAATTATGTTGGTTTTTTACATGTTGATTTAGGTGCTCGTTATATGTTTCTTGAGAAAATTGGAGTGAAATTAGACCTTGGATTTGATCGTTTTCAAAATGATAAATTTGGTGTTTACAAAGAAAGTTTGCCATTTAGCTCAATGAATTATAGAACAAATTTACAAGGGATTTTAAATATTGGTAAAATTTTACGTTATAGTGATTGGTCAAAAAAAATTGGATTAATTGCACATGGTGGATTTGGGGTTTCCATAATTAAAGGAGATAGTGCAACAGTTTCCTTAAACAAATCTTCTTTAACAGATAATTCTTTTAATTTAATTGCAGGACTTTCACCTCAATTTAAATTAACAGATAAAATTGCGCTAAATTTAGACTTATCTTTTATTACAAACATTAATCAAAATTATAATTTTGATTTTAAAAACAAGTCAAACAACCGATATGGTATGATCGCAAATGTTTCTGTTGGAATGCATTATTATATAGGAAAACATAAAACTCATTATGATTGGAACTTTAAGAAAAAAGTAATAGATGAACCTAAAGATATTATAGTTCCTGAAATTGTAAAACCAATTGCTGCTGACATGGATAAGGATGGAGTTGTTGACTCGTTAGATGTTTGTCCAGAAGAATTTGGTTTAGCTGATTTTGAAGGTTGTCCTAAGCCTGAAATGACTTTTGATTGCGACATGAGCGGTTACCCAGTTTTTACTTTTAAAGGTGCTAGAAGCGAAATCTTAGAATCTTACAAACCATATTTAGATTCAATTGCATTTTGCCTTGGTCAAGATAAACTTAAAAAATTAGTTATCTATGGACATACGGATAAATTTGGGGATTCAGTTTACACAACTGAACTTTCTTTATCAAGAGCAAATATGATCAAAAAAGAATTAGTTTTGAGAGGCATTAGCAATGATAGAATCTTTACGGTTGGGGAAGGAACAAAAAAAGCTTTAATTTCCGAAGCAGAATTTTCGAAAATAAAGCACAATAGGATAGCTTATTTCAAAACAATTTCTAACAATCAATTTGATATTCAAGTCCTTGAAACAGGTGAGTATCTTCAAGGATTATTCTATACCATTCAAATTGGAGCATTCAAGAAAGTTATTAAAAATAATAAATTTAAAAAATATGGTCAAGTTTTGGTTGCAAAATCAACTGACGGCTATACTAAATATAGTATTGATATTTTTACCAACTATGAAGATGCAAATAATGTGTTAAAACTTTTGAAGAAAAATAGTTTATTCAATGATGCATTTATTGCTTCCTATTTCTTAGGAGAACGAATCCCTATTAAAAAGGCACAAGAATTATTACTTTTAGAAGATAAATAACATAAATAAAGGCAAGAGAATATAAAACCTTGCCTTTATTAATTCTGACTATAAATTCTTTCAATCAAAAGTGCTATAATTCTTTTATTGATTTCTTTCTTATTTGCGGTATAAAAATGAATTTCCTCTAAGGTAAAAAAGCCGATAATCATTCCCAAATAAAATTGCTTCAGTTGAATTGAGGTCTTCAGAATTTGCGCTATTTTTAGTAGCTTTAAATCTGAATTCAAGTTTTTTAAGTTCACCTTGTTATCAAAACAAAAACTTTCAAAAGTCTCTAATATTATTTCATTCTGAAACTTTAAAATCGGCCTTAATGTTTCACTTTGAAAATATTCAATTGTTAAACTAGTTGAAGTTTCAATTTCAATTATCGGTAAAATACTTTTGATTAATTTAGATCTCTCTTCCATTTGCTAGACTTTTAAAATCAAACAAACTACTTTACTTTTTGTTTGAAAGAGAAATTTTACTTTGGAGTGACATTTAAAATTTCATTTTTAATTTCTTCTGTTACTCCGTAATCCAACCGTTTTGTCATCACATAACGTGGAATAAAATAACGACTCGTTTTGAAATTATCAACAACAACACCTCTTGATGTTGAAGAATGAATAAATTTAATCGCGTCTGGTGTAACGTCTATAACCATAGCAACGTGCCCAATTCTTGAAGATTTGGTACTACTCCCTTTAAAATACATCAAATCTCCTGGTCGAATATCTGACAACTTAACTGTCTTTCCAAACTCAGCCATTCCATAACTAGAATGCACTAAACTTACTCCAAAATTTCCAAAAATGTAAGAAATAAAACCTGAACAATCAAATCCTGAAGGAGTTGTACCAGAATACCTGTAAGGAGTTCCTAAAAATTTCTTAGCATAAGAAATCAATTCATCCACTTGTTGACTATTTTTATAGGGAACAAATGTAGTTTTTAGTGAGTCTATAGTTATAGAATCTTTCGAAATTGTTGCAGACAAATTCACATTTTTAAGCGAATCGGCTTTTACTTGAGTATAAGAATTACCCCAAATAAAAAGTAGCAAAGCACTAAAAATTATCTTATATTTGTATGAATTTAACATTGCGTTGCAAAAATAGTATTAATTTCACGAAATAAAAAACTGAAGTTTTGACCGAATTAGAAATAAAAAGCTTAAAAAAACTATATTATTCCATTGGTGAAGTAGCAAACTTTTTTAATGTAAACACTTCATTAATAAGGTTTTGGGAAAAAGAATTCAACTTTGAAGCCTCAAAAAAAACACAAAAAGGAAATCGACTTTACTCTATAAAAGATATTGAAAATTTTAACAAGATTTATCATTTGGTGAAAAAAGATGGTTTTACGCTTGAAGGAGCAAAAAAATCTTTAAAATCAAAAATCGACGTTGTTCTAAAAGATGACAGTGATAAATTAAATAAACAAGAACTTATTTTAAAACTTGAACAAATTAAAAAAAACTTACTTGATTTGAAAAAATCAAATTAGCTTAAAACCTCACTTAAAACTTCGATAATTTCTTCCCGGTTAATTTCTTGATCAAATTCACACTTTCCTATTTCTGTTAATAAAACGCATAGAATTTTATTTTCTTGATTTTTTTTATCTTGCTGCATTAAAGAAATGATGGCATCATAATCTCCTTCTTGGATCGAAATAAGATTAAATTCACTTTCAATTATTTCATGGATATAATTATAAATTGCAATGTCAATTTTACCTTTTAAATATGATAAATAAGTCTCACACAGTATCCCAAGTGCAACAGCATGACCATGTTTTAATTGTTGTTCTGTCTCAAGAAAAAATCCTTCTATAGCATGACCAAAAGTATGTCCAAAATTTAATTTTTTACGCTCATTTTTTTCATTTGGGTCAGCTAATACAATTTCATTTTTAAGAGAAACTGAATCGTAAATTAAATCCAAATTAATTTTATCTTTTGAAAGAGAAACCAATTTTTCCCAGTGATTCTTATCTTTAATTAAACCATGCTTTAGCATCTCAGCGAAACCATTTTGAATTTCTTCTTTTGGTAATGTTTGTAAAAAAGATTCATCAATAAAAATCGCTTTTGGATTGGAAAAAACTCCCAATTGATTTTTGTAACTTCCTAAATCTATTCCAGTTTTACCTCCGATTGATGCATCAACCATTGCTAAAAGCGAAGTCGGAATATTAATAAAATCAATTCCTCGTTTATAAATCGACGCAATAAATCCCCCCATATCTGTAACAACTCCACCACCAAGATTGATTATCAAGTCTTTTCGTGAAACTTTATACTCTGACAAAGCCTCCCAAACTTGAAAACAAACTTCCATGACTTTATTTTCTTCCCCTTCAGGCAAAAGCATAACTTCAGCATCAGCTAATTCTGGATAATTTGTAATCAAATATTCCAAACAATATTCGTGTGTATTTTCATCAACCAAAATAATTATTTTGGAATTCAGGTAATTTTGAGTCAATAAATTTTGAAAATTTGAATCTAAAAGTGGTCCAAATTCAATGGAATAATCTTTTGCTTTGATGATTTTGTTCATAATGATTCAAAATTACTATTTATTTAACAACTAAATTTAAAAAAACACCTGTTTTTAAAAAAATGAAATTAATTTTGTCTTAGTCAAAAAATTAATTTATTAAAAAAATAGTCCTTAAGAAATGATTTCATTTGAAAATACAGAGGTTGCATTTAAAAGTAAGACAAATCGTGATTTAAATAAAGCATATTGGTTATTTAAAATTATAGCAAGTCCAACTTTTGTAAAAATTGGAAAAATTGCAACAAATTTTGCCTTGAAAATTCACTTGCCAATAAAAGGAATCATAAAAAAAACAATTTTCAGTCAATTTTGTGGCGGTGAAACAATTGAAGATTGTGAACAAGCAATTAAAAATCTAGGATCATTCGGAATCGGTACAATTTTAGATTATTCTGTTGAAGGGAAAACTTCCTCTGAAGATTTTGAAAAAACCACTTTAGAAATTATCGACACTATAAAAAGAGCCAAAGAATCAAAAACGATTCCTTTTGCAGTTTTTAAAGTTACCGGAATTGCGCGTTTTGATATTCTTGAAAAGGCAAATACAAATGAAGATTCGCTTTCAGAAATTGATAAAATTGAATTAAATGGAATTAAATCCCGAGTTGAGCGCATCTGTCAAAGTGGATTTGACTCAAATATTCCCGTTTTCATTGATGCTGAAGAAACCTGGATTCAAGACATTATTGACCATATTTCAGAAGAAATGATGTTGAAGTTTAATAAAGAAAAAGCAATAATTTTCAACACTTTACAAATGTATCGTCATGACAGAATTGATTTTCTTGAAAAAGCGATAGTTCGAGCAAAAAATCAGCATTTTCACTACGGAATTAAACTTGTACGTGGAGCTTACATGGAAAAAGAACGAGCCAGAGCTGAAGCAAAAGGATATTTATCTCCGATTCAAAAAGATAAATTATCCTCAGATTTAGATTACAATAAAGCTTTGGAAATAATTGTTAAAAACATTGATATTTTGGCACTATGTGCTGGAACTCACAATGAAGAAAGTTCGCTTTATTTGACAAAACTATTGCAAGAAAATAACATCGAAGAAAACGATCAACGCATTTATTTTGCACAACTTTTAGGAATGAGCGATCACATTTCTTTCAATTTAGCAAATGCTCGATTTAATGTCGCTAAATATGTTCCTTATGGTCCAATTACGGAAGTGATGCCTTATTTATTAAGAAGAGCAGATGAAAACACTTCAGTTGCTGGTCAAACAGGACGAGAATTGTCCTTGATTTTAAAAGAAAAGGAAAGAAGGAAAAGCAATTAAATCGATTTATCGACTTTTTTTAATAGAAAAAAATGACTAACTTTGTATAAAAGGTTCTATTAATTTAGAAATTAAAATATAGATTTTAACACAAGTACATTTCAAATATTAATTAATTGGTATCATGAAAATAATACTCGACATAAAAGATAGCAAAGCAGATTTCGTAATGGAACTTCTTCGAAGCTTTTCATTTGTTAAAACTGAAACAATAAGTAATACTAAAGCGAAGTTTTTTAAAGAACTAAAAGAAGCTGTTGAGGAAGTGAAAATGGCCAAACAAGGTAATATAAAACTAAAAACCGCTGAAGAACTTTTAAATGAACTATAATATTGAAGTTACTGCTTATTTCAGTAAACAGCTAAAACGATTGGTGAAAAAATTCCCTTCACTAAAAAAGGAGTTTTCTGATTTGATTATTTTATTGAAAGAAAATCCTGAAATGGGAACAAACCTTGGTAATAATTGTTATAAAATCAGGCTTGCTATTGCTTCAAAGCAAAAAGGGAAAAGTGGAGGTGCTCGAATAATTACACATATACAAGTAATTGAAACTAAAATCTATCTTCTTTCCATTTATGATAAATCTGAACAATCAGATATTAGTGACAAAGAACTAGATATTTGGCTGAAAAATATTTAAAAACTAGGCAGGATCAACATCAATTACAATTCTAATTCCTTTATTTGAAGGAGAACTGTAAAAGAAATCAATCATTTCTTGCAATCTTTCTTTGACCTTGATTGGCGAAACTTCACGTTCAATCTTAAGATTAATTTGCTTTAAATATAAGTTATTAATTCGCTTAATTATTGGAAATTCAGGACCTAAAACCCTTTCTTTAAATACTTTTTGCATGGAAGTAGCCAATTCCATTGCAGAAACATTTAATTCATTTTCATTTTTATGTTTTAAAGTCAAGCGGATTATTTTATAGAAGGGTGGATAAAAGAAATTTCTCCTTTCAGTAATTTCAACAGAGTAAAATTCAGCAAAATTATTCTCAATTACCTTTTGAATAATCCAATGATCAGGTTCTCTTGTTTGAATGATTACTTTGCCTCGTTTTTTCTTTCTTCCCGCTCGACCTGCAACTTGAGTCATTAGCTGAAAACTGCGCTCAAATGCCCTAAAATCAGGACGATTTAAAAGCATATCCGCATCTAAAATACCCACAAGGCTAACATTGTCAAAATCCAAGCCTTTTGTAACCATCTGAGTGCCAATTAATATATCAATTTTTTTGTCTTCAAAGTCAGAAATTAAATTTTGATACGCATTTTTAGATCTTGTAGAATCTAAATCCATTCTCGCAATCGTAATTTTTGGAAACAAAAGTTGCAAATCATCTTCAATCTTTTCGGTGCCAAAACCTAACATTTTTAAACGATTACTTCCACAACTAGAACATGTTCCAACTGGAGCAGAAGTATAACCACAGTAATGACATTTTAGGGAATTTGAATGTTTGTGATACGTCAAAGAAACGTCGCAGCTTTTACATTTTGGAATCCAAGCACAAACTTCGCATGACCAAAGTGGCGTATATCCCCTCCTATTTTGAAATAAAATCACTTGTTCTCCTAATTTTAACGCATCATCGATGTGTTGAATCAAAAAAGAAGAAAAATGCTCGTGCATTGTCTTTTGCCTATTTTCCTTTTTTACATCAGCAACTAAGATTTCAGGTAACTGGATTCCTCCAAAACGCTGGTTAATTTCAACTAAACCAAATTTTCCAGATTTTGCATTGAAATAGCTTTCTATGGAAGGAGTTGCAGAACCTAATAATACTTTTGCTTTAAATGATTTTGCTAAAACAAAAGCACAATCTCTAGCATTGTATCGTGGCGAAGGATCGTATTGCTTAAAGGAAGATTCATGTTCTTCATCAACAATTACTAATCCTAAATTTTGAAAAGGAAGAAAAATAGATGACCTTGCACCTAAAATTATTCTAAATCTTTCAGGATGATTTACCAAAACATGATTCCAAATTTCAACCCGTTCGTTTTGGTTAAATTTAGAATGATAAACGCCAACCAAATCTCCAAAATAAGCAGAAAGTCTTCTTATTAATTGAGTCGTAAGTGCAATTTCTGGAAGTAAAAACAAAACTTGATTTCCTAATTTTAATTGTTCTTCAATTAATTCAACATAAATTTCTGTTTTACCAGAACCAGTAATTCCATGCAACAAACAAATGTCTTTTTCCTCAAAAATTGTTCGAATTTCGGTCAAAGCTTTATCTTGAAAATCTGAAAGTTCCTTTTTTTCTTTCAATTCATTTTCTGATTTAATAAAGCGGTCAATTTGTAATCTTTTAGATTCAATAATCCCATTCTTTTCCAAAGTTGTTAAAGCTGAATTAGAAATTTCTTTTTCAATTAAAACTTTTTTTGGGACAAAAGAATTATCCATGTTAGTTAAATCAGTTTCTTGCAACAAGGCAATTAATGCCGAAAACTGCTTTTCCTTGGACTTATTATTCTCTAATTTTTCAATAAATACATTTAACTTTTCTTCAGAATGATACTCTTTTGTAAAATTATAGAAAATAGCAGTTTTGGGAATGAATTTATAGCTTAATTCTTCTTGAGAAATGACAATGTGTTTATCAATTAGTTCCTTAATTATAGGATGAATTGTTTTTATTCCAACAATTTCTGAAATTTCTTTTAAATCCAGTACTTCTTGAATATCAAGTGCCTCCACGATTTGAAATTGCCTGTCAGATAATTTAGTTGTATCTCCATCAAAATCTGGATGAATAGCAATTTTTGTTTCTGATGCTAATTTGAAATTGGAGGGCAAAGCAGCATTCATTACATCCCCAATTGGTGCCATGTAATATTCGGCGATCCATCTCCAAAAATTATATTGATTTCCTGTGATAATTGGATTTTCATCCAACAAATACTCAATGTATTTTACTTGGTAATTTTGAGGAACGTTTTCATGGATTCTACTAACAATTGCAGTATATAATTTCCCTTTTCCAAAAGGCACAACAACCCTCATACCTGACTTAATCAGATCGTTCATTTCAAATGGAACTCGATACGAAAATTCGTTTTTTACAGCAAGCGGAATAATTACATCAGCAAATAAAGTTTTGCGTTCACTCATGATGTAAAATTAAGAAAAAGAAGTTTAATTTTGGAAAAAGAATTTAATTGCAGAAAAAATTCTTTGTATTATGCGTCGGATTATCACTACAAAAAGCCAAACCACCAGTAATTGCGCCTGTACATAATTCTTGCATTGAATTTGTATTTAAACAAGCATAGTAGGAAGATCCTCCAGCATAAACCCAAGCTTGTCTATATCTGTCTTCATATGATCTTGAAGCAAAAATCCCAACAACTCTATGCCCATTTGAAACAGTTAAATTTGTAAATGAAGTTTTTGATTGAGACAAACTAGAAGATGGCTTGTTTAATAATAAATATTTTTGTAATTCTGTACTTGCGCCATTTATCAAAATTCTCATTCCTTTAAATTTACGCTTAATAATATCTGAATCTGAACTTACATTTTCTTTAATTAAATTAAAAAAAGTTTCACCCTCAGCTGAAGCAGTTATCGACCCTGTTGCTGGAATATCATCAGATTCAATATCCCCAATTTTCCATTCAATTGTTTTTGAATATTTTAGGTTATCAACATTATTTACAGAGTTGTATTCTTCAAAATCAATGTATAATTTTGCTTCAACTTTTTTAGAGTTACCTGCATTAAAAGCAAAAGAAGCAGTTTTATAAGCATTCGTATTATTATCTTTTTCAAATTTAATTTCACTGGTAGTTGAAGGTGTATTAATGACCATATCATGCACCAATTCTATTCGCTCACTTGTAACTTTAAATTCTCCATCATTTATATCTGCTTCAAACTGATATTTAGTGGTTTCATTTCCAATTAATGGATTAGAAGCTGTTGTTTCAAAATAATATAGTTTTTGTTCAGGTGCGTAAAATGCACCTTCTTCTTTGTTAGTAATAATCGTGTCTTTTAAAATAAAAGTTCTTGCTAATGCGCCATTAGAATATTCTTTCACCACTGCATTAACCTGATTGAAATAACTAGAATCTGGAATTTTAGCCAATTCAACTTGATTACCTCCACCATAAAATGCTTTTGTAATTTTCACAAAATGAACGGTATCTTTAACATCTAAGGTCGCAAAAACAATGGCTGTTTTTTTTCCATCTTGACTTGGTAAAATTTCTTCCGAACAGGAGCTTAAAATCAAAGTTATAGTTGACAGAAATAAGAAAAAGAAATTAGATTTTGAAAGCATATTTTTCATTTGAAAGTTATCGTTTTTTATAGTGCATCAAAGATAGAAATAAAATTTTAAACTATGTTTACATTTAAAACAAGAATCGCTACACTTTAATATATGATTGCAGATTGGCAGATTACAAATTACAGATTGCTTCGCTTTCAAGAAAAATTCTTTTGAAAGCGAAGCAATCTGTAATCTACCAATTTGTAATCTGTAATTATTCCGCTTTGCGGATTATTTCACGCGATTTAGTCCCATAGTTTTAAGCATCCATTTTGGCAAATGTTTTTTCGGATCTCTATTTTTTAAGTTGATGTACCAACCTAATTTCTTTAAAATAGGAACTTTATGTGTTTCAACAAATTCTATTAATGTTCCGTCAGGATCTTCAACATACGAAAATCTACCACCAGCTTCTCCCATATCAAAAGTATCACCAGAATCAACAGTAAAAGGAAAACCTAATTTTTCAGCTTCCATTTTCAAAGCTTCCATTCCTTGAATATCAAAACAAAGGTGAATGAATCCCCAATCACCCCAAAATCTATTTTCAAATATTTTTCGACAATCTGTTCTATCAAGAGCTTGAATTAGTTCAATTTCTGTTGCTCCTAAAAGTTGAGCAAAAGGTCCTTTTCTTGCTTGTGGATGACGCAATAATACGCGACGAACTTTTTGTTTTCCTCCGTTTAGGTTTGAATAAACAGGAAATTCATCTACTTTATCGTAAACAATTTCAGAATATTCTAACAAATTTTGGTACAATTTCAAAGAATTTTCGATGTTGCTAACTCCAATTACCGAACCAGCAACACCACCCGTTTTTGCAGGATGATTTGTCTCTCCGAACCAAGAAAGTCCTTCTACAATTTCAAAAATATTTCCGTTTGGATCTTCTACAAAAAAATGTTTTTTTCCTTCGGGAGTATTTTGAATTTCACTTAAAAGTTTCAAACCATTTGCTTTGTAAAAAGCATAAGTTTGAGAAACATTTCTAGATTTTATTTTACAAGAATATAAGCCGTAATCTCCAAGTTGAATGTCAAAAGTTGCTTTTTCCGTATTTCGAGAAGTGTATTGCCAAATTTCAAAACCGCCGCCGCCGTTCATGCTCAAAGCTAAAGTTGCAGTTCGTTTTTGAACTTTATTTCCAGTATAATCAATCATCAAAGGAGCTTCAGCAGCATCTTCAAAAACTTTAATATCTACTCCAAAATATTTACGGTACCAAGACCAAATTTCTGTCACATTTGGAACGCCAATTCCCATTTGTTGAATTCCGCAAATTATTTTTTCCATTTTCTTTATTTTTTTGACAAAGATATTGAAAAAATAAGAAGTCTATTTCATATTCAAGAAAAAAGTATTGTCAATTTTGTCAATTAAAAAGCAATTGGAGAAATCAACTTTTCTATATTTGATCCCATAAATTTTTAGACTAAGTTAAAGTTTTATAAATCTAATTTCCTTATAACTACCGTCTTTAAATAGAATTTTTGCAAAATAAGTTCCCGGTTTGTAGTCAGAGAAATCAATTTTTCCATTTCCAATGTTAGAACTAAAAATAAATTTGCCATCAAGGTTATAAAAATCGATTGTTTTAATATACTCATTTTCAATATAAATAAAATCTACTGTTGGATTTGGCTTAAAAATTAATAAACTTAAACTTTGTGCTTCTAAAATTGAACTTGATTGAAACACTTCAATAGTTGCAAGGGAAAGATTTGAAATTAATCCTAAATTATCATTGATTGTATAAGATACTGAAGCCGTTCCTACAAAATTTACACTTGGAGTAAAAGTAAGAGTCCCTATTGGGCTTACGGCAAAGGATCCCGCAGAATTTATGAAACTATTTTGAATTCCAGTTTGACTTTGATCTAAATCGATTGTTGTTAAATCAAGTGTTCCGTCAATGTCAGAATCATTTGTAATAATATTGAAACTCACAGGAAGGTTTTGAGTTGTTGAATTGATGTCATCTAGAGTTTGTGGAGCATAGCCAGCAATAAAAATTGAAAAGTCATAATTTTCATTTGAACATTGGTTACCGTAACTTGCAATACCAACTCTCATTCGTAAATTTTGATTAAAAACTACGTTTGAATTTGGAATCACTATGTTGAAACTTGTAGGAGGAATAGTGTTTACGTCCGATTCAGTAGGACAACTTGATGAAATTAGTTTCTCAGATAATTCAAAATTACCATTATTATTATAATCAATCCAAATATCAAATTGTTTACCAAAAACCGTTGAATATGGGTCATAATTATAATATTCAAGCGAAAATGCATTAATCGAGCCCGAAATTGTTTGATTTGGTAAAACAATAGTGTTTTTGCAAGCATCATCATAGTTATCATCCCAATTTTGAATATTAATCGTGTTAAATTCAAATAATTTCAAAAATGAATTGGAAGTAGAATTACTTTCAGGACAAAAAGCTGGAGTAGGAAGAGAAATTGTATTTATTATAGCAATATTTTTATCAATAAATTTGCTACACATTGCCCAAAACCCATGCAATCTAACAGTATATTGACCGGTATCAGGAAAAATATAATCTGTTTGAGATAAAATTGAAGTACTTAAATCAGGAAAAGTCCAGCGAATAGTATCAAAATATGGAGTGGTATTTGTAAAGAGAACTTCATTACATGTATTAACTTTTTGAAAAATAAAATCGGTACTTAAAGCTTGTGCTTGCCCTCCAATTGTAATCATATTAGGCCTACTTAACATGAAAACATCACCTGAAGCAGTAGTGATTGTTAATGATATTGAGTAAACTCCTGAAGTAGTATAATTGTGCTGAGGATGTATATCATTTGAGGTAAAACCATCTCCAAAATCCCATAAATATGAAGTCGCTACTACAGCTGCATTAAATTGAATTAAACCTGTGCAACTGGAACTTGTAGTACTTGTAATCATATCATTTGAAAAAGGATTATTTAAACTTTCAAAACTTGTATTGTAAGAGATAAGATCGGTTGTTTTGGTTTCACTCCCTCCAACGTTCAAATCTTCCACAATTAAGCCATCAGTAATAGATCCAAGGTTTTCTTGGTGTAAATTATCATAAGAACTTCCAGTAACTTCGTCACAATTCCATTTTGATTCAAAATGTCTGAATTTAACATTATTTACGTCTAAATAATTAAAAACTAAATTATTGTAATTAATCGTTTGAAAACCATCAAAATAATTATGAATATTAATTTCTCCTTGTAAAAGTTCAGTGTTGAAATTTGTAAAAGGAATTGTTTGAGAAATGGTATCGTACCTTAATGGGTTGGTTCTTATTCTAGAAAAACTATAAACATAAGAATCGGGATTTATAGTTTTATTTATTACACTTAAAAAAAGATTATAATTAGAAAAATAATCATATTCAGAATAAAAAGCATCTATATGGTTTTTTGTTACTAAATATTTAAAAACATCACCCACCTCCAAATTGTAAGCCTCTTGATTCGTTAATTCATTTAATCCTAAATCTGGATTTCTTTTGCCACAAAGTTGAAAAGATGTGGTATCATTAGGAAAAGCATAAAAATGATAGGCTTTCACAAAACCTAAGTTGTCAGAAATTTCGATTGTTTTTCCGTTAAAAGGATGATAAATTACTGTATTTAAGGTGTCACGCAACTCAATTGTTATTTGTTTGACAATTTCTGTAACACCTAAAACGTCAACTGAACTTATATCTGACACTGTTGCAATAAATCTTGAATTTATACCATTATTGAACATAACCCATGATTCACCAAGAATTGCCTGCGTGTTCAAGACAATTGAATCTGAATTTTGATTTATAAAAACATTAAAACCATTTGGTTTAATTATAATTTTTTTTCCTGTCCATGTATCCTTTGAAACACATATATTTGAAAAATCCATTAAATCTGGTGAATTATAATTTGCAGTGTGTATTTGCTCATAACTAAAGAAAACACTATCCGAATTTTCTAATGCAACGCTATCTTGTTTAGAACTAAAAATATAACGATAGGAATTATAATTAGCCAAAAAACTCGAAGCAGAATTACTTTGAATAGTTTGAAAATTTTGACTTTGAAAATTTTGTATACCAATAAATAAGGAGATGATAGGTAAAAACCTAATACAACTGAAATTAGTTTTGCAGATTGATTTTAACATGGTATGATTTTTATATCAAAATTAATAAATATTTTGATATAAAACATTCCTTTTCAAAAAATATTCAAAACGAGTTTAAAAAATAAAATTGAGTTAAAAGTAAAACTTTATTTCATATTCAAGAAAAAAGTATTGTCAATTTTGTCAATTAAAAAGCAATTTGAGAAATCAACTTTTCGATATTTGATGGCATAAATTTTCTTTTGTTTGCGGATATTTCTCACTTTAAAAACCAAATCATAATCTTCTAAAACCAAAGTGATTTCATTTTTTTTGATGTGATAGCGTCCTTTATCTGTAGTATTCATCCAAAAACCAAATTCTTTCAAACGATATGTACTGTCTTTCAACAAAGTAATTGTTTTAGTGTTTTCGACCAAAATATGATCTGCATGTTGCGTTGCCACCAAAGCAATTTTGCCGTCAGAAACTCCATGTAAATAAAATGTAGGATTCAAAAAAGCAGAAACCAAGGGAAGTATTACCAATAAAAGAAACAAAAAAGTTTTTTTTGAATCTTTCACCTTGTCTTTTGCTCTAGCTTTTAAAAATCCATAAAAAAGGAAAAGTAAAACAAAATAAATGATTGTCACCAATGAAAATAAAACATATTGCAAAAAGCCTTCCAAATAGAAGCCTAACTCAAGTAATAAAAAACTTGAAATACTGATTATAAGAATGGATTTTAATGAATTATTCATAATTGAAGTTAAATTTAAATTAATTATATAGCAAAAATCATACCGAGAATTTTAGTTTTAAATTAAAATTCACTTTTTGAATTAATATACTGATATAAACTATTTTTTAACTATTGGAATTTCTGTATTTTAAATGCCATAACAAATAGATTAAAGCTGAAAAAGCTGAAATCGCGCCAATAATGAAAGTTGGCAAAACGGTATCAATAGAATTATCATAAAATAAACTTGTTGAAAGTGAGCCAGACATTATTCCTAATTCTAACGCGATAAACATGGTTCCAGATCCAACTCCTCTTCTATCTATATGTGATAAATCTGCTGTCCAAGCAAATAAAGTTGGGCTTGAAATTCCTGTTGCAAAACCAAAAACAATTGATCCAATTGTGTACATCAAAACGTCTTTTGAAAATCCAATAATAATCATACTAACAATAAGTAAGATCATTCCTAAAACCAAGGTTTCTCTTCTACCAAACACATCTGATAGTTTCCCTGTAAATAGCCTCACTAAAATTGTTGAAACAACATAAAACATAAAAAACCATCCTTTATTTTCCAAGTGAAGAAAAGTGGAAACGTCGGCTGATAAGACAAAGATTATTCCAGAGCAAATTGCTGACAAAAACATCACCATTGCCGCTGGTAAAACATAAGGTTCAAAAACATCAGTCCATTTTACCATTAATTGTTTTGCTTGAAATTTTTGTTTATTGGCTAATGTTTCTTGAACATTAAATGAAATTATAATTGAAATCACTGCTAAACCAGAAGCAAACATAAACATACCATTTAATCCAAACCATTTTACAGTCAAAAAACTCAAGGATTGACCAATTCCAATTCCTAGAGAAATAAATGTGCCCCAAAGTCCCATTCCCACTCCCCTTTTTTCAGAAGGAAGTAAATCTGTTATCAAGGCAGTTGCTCCAGTTGGCATAAATCCAGCACTAAAGCCGTGTAAAAAACGCAATATTAAAAAAAAATAAATTGTATGAGAAAGTGGATACAATAAACAGACAAGCATTGAAACAGCTATTCCAAAATACATGACCTTTTTTCGTCCGATGTAATCTGATAATTTCCCAGAAAAAGGTCGTGAAATAGCTGCCGAAATCGTGAAAACTGTAATTATTAAACCCTTAATTCCTTCACCTCCCAAACGAGAAATAAATTCATTCAATTCAGGTAAAATAAGGTTAAAACTAGTCATGAAAAACAACATCGAGATGCATGTTAACCAAAAACTAGCGGAATAAGATTTCATTTTTTTTGAATAAAGAACTAAAAGTGAAGAATTAAAAATAGAGAATTATGAATGTTGACTGAGGCACTCGAAGGCAACATCAATAACTATTTAAGCTTGCTCATAACATGTTCTTTTCTTGAACCTTCAAATATTTTATATTGTCTAAAGCTACACTCTAAATCGCCATTAAAAAGTTTGATTCTTCTGGAGGGATTTAAACCTACTGATTTAAAAGCCTCCAAATTTGAAGAAATTATCCAGCAAGAAAAACCTTTTAAATCTTTTTTGAACCAATCACCTAAACCTTGATACATTTCATTAATTTCATCTCCCATTCTTTCTCCATAAGGAGGATTTGAAATCAAGGTTGGTGTCGAACCTTTATATTTACCTTCAGAATTTTTTTCTTCCTCTGAATTAATTTCATCAGCATTTAATTCTTCAAATGAATTGACGGAAAGTTTTATTGCTCTGGCAATAGGAAGCGGTCGGATATTTCGTTTCGTCATCAAAACCATTTCTGAATCAATATCTGACCCAAAAATATCAAAATCAAATTCCTTGCAAGTTCTTGTTGCTTTTGATTGAATTTCTTCCCACAAATTTTCATCAAAATTCTTAAAGTTTTTGAATGCAAAGTGCTGTCTTTCAATGCAAGAAGGGATATTTGCCGCTAAAAACGCTGCTTCAATCAATAAAGTTCCTGAACCACAAAATGGATCTATAAAAGTAGATTTTCTGTCCCATCCCGACATACGAATAAGGATTGCTGCCAACACTTCATTCAATGGAGCAATTCCAGCTTCTTGTCGGTATCCACGCATATACAAAGGTAAACCACTTGTGTTTAAGGATAAATTAACCTGGTTTTCTTTGATATAAATATCAAACATTACTTGTGGTTTTTTCACATTTACGTCAGGACGTTCTCCCTCTTTTTCTCTAAAAGTATCTGCAATTGCATCTTTTATCAAAAAATAAGGATATTGTGTATGAGAAAAAAGTGTTGAGAAAACTGCACCTTTTACAGCGAACGTTTTGTCAGAAGTAAAATATTGAGTCCAATCAATTTTTTTCGCTTTTTTGTATAAATCTTGTTCATCACTAATTCTAAAAGAAGCGATTTCAACAATCACTGAAATTGCACAACGCACATGTAAATTCAAAAAATAAACATCTTTCCAAGTACCTTCAATTTGAACTGCACGGTTTAACAAGGTAACTTCAGGAAAACCCAGTTCTATTAACTCGTCTTTTAAAACTTCCTCAGCTCCGAATAATGTTTTTAATGTTATTTTTATTTTTTCCATGTTTGATTTTTTTTTTTGATAAAAGGATTAAAATGAAATTTTAAAACCTCGATCAACAAGCTTGTTTTTTTTATCATTCTTACCATCACAATAGGAGTCAGCTTCTTTTGTCAATGTAATGTCTCCCAAGTTAATTGCTTTAGTATAAGCTTCACAAGCATCTATTTTATTACCCATTTGGATGTTTATTAAGGCTAAATAATAAAAGGAATTAATTTGATTTTCATCTTCGATTTTTGATGAAATTGTAAATTTTTGTTTCGCTAATTCAAATTGATTTTCTTTGTATAAACAATATGCATAATGAAAATTAAAATTTGGTGAATTTTCATTTGCATTAGAAGGATTTAAAGTTTCAATTTGAACAAAATAAGGAATTGCTAATTTATAATCTTGGGTTCTAAAAAAGGAAATTGCTTTTAAAAAAATTAAATCATAATTTTTGGCATTGAGTTCTAATTGCTCATTTATATATTGATTAAAACCATCCATATTTTCTTGAAGATAATAAATTACTGCAAGATTATATTTAGCATTTTTATTTTCAGGATCATATTTTAAAGCTCTTTCTGTTGCGAAAAGTGCATTTTCTAATTCTCTAAAATCGATAAATAAAGCTCCAACAGCTACTAAAGCTTCAATGTTATTTTCATCATTTGTTAGAATAACATTGTAACATTCAAGAGCTTTTTTTCTTAAATCTAACTGTTGAAATGATTTAGCCAAAATTACCAATTCTGCAAAGTCATTTTTTTCAAAAATTTCTTTTTCTTGATTGATTATCTTTTCATATTTTTTTTCAGAATACATCTCATCATATATTGTTTTTTTTTGGCAAAAAGAACTAAAGGAATAAAATAAAAATAAGGTTATCAATAATGTTTTCATATCGGTGTTTATTAGTTTAACACATCAAATTTTTTGATGGTTTTTTGATTATCTGTTCTTAATTGAAAAAAATATGATCCATTTGGGATTTTTATTGAATCAAAACGAATAATGTGTCCTCCAATTTTATGTTCTTTGGCAGAAATTTCTTGATTTAAAGTGTAATCATTGTTTAATATTTCAAAATGAACAAAAATTGGTTCTTCACTTGTGAAATAAAATTCAATTTCACCTTTTGCAGGATTAACTTCCAAACTATTTAAAACACAATATTTATCTGGTGGAATTTCTCCTTTTGCTAAAAAAGCAAGAAATTTTCTATATGCAATTACTAAAACTAAAACTGCTAAGGAAACTAGCAAAATACCAACACCAATTTTGGCGTAACTAAAACCCATTAAAATCATAACGAAATTATTCCTTTAATTAAACTTGCTTTTTTATATATTTCTATGATTGAATCAACATCCAGCATCAATTCTTTCACTGAAAAACTCATGTACTTACTCGTTTTTGACGGATGCATTACAATTTCAGATTCATTATTAAAAATGGCAGAAAGTAAAGCTAATTTTTCAGATTCATTAGGGATAATAAATTTGAATAAATAAACATCTGGCCATTCTAATAATTCAAGTTGCACCTTTAATTTCTCTAAAGAATCATCTATCGCATCGTTTTCCATACTTATTCAATACTTTTTAGACAGCAAAGATAGTCTTTTCATTTCGCTAATTAATATTTCTGAAGGATTGTTTCTATTATTTTTTAGATCATCAAAGGTTTTTCCATCAGAAATTTCATATTCTTTGATGGCTTTTAGAATTCCCATTGGATCTAATTCTTTTGACACAAGAGTTGTTTCCTCCCAACAATTATCTACAAACCAATTTTCAGCGTAATTTTTTTCTAATTTTATAAGTTGAGAAACTAAATAATGAATTTCAAGCGGATTTTGAGAATTTAAAATAGAAAATTTTAGTTTTTGCTTTACAGAATTGTAATTTTGAAACGTTCCTAAAATCGATTCGCTATTTTCAAAATTAATCTCTTGCTGCTCAAATTCATAATTAAAATCGAATTTCAAAACATCCAGGGCGTCTTTTAAGCTAAATATTTTCTTTAACCTAGAATCAAACATTTTTTGAATCGGAGCTTTAGATAAAAAAAAACTTTTATGTTCAAATAAAAATGATTCTTTGGTATCCATTACATCATCAAAATCCCAATTTTCTTCCAGTTTCAAAAAAATTTGTGCCTCTTGAACAGTCATCAATGCTCCGATTGACCTTTATTTTTTCGCATTTTAATATTGATAAATTCAACAATGAGTGAATAAACCATGGCAAAATAAACATAGCCTTTTGGAACTTCTTGGTGAAAGGCTTCCATAATTAACATGATCCCAATTGTCACCAAGAAACTCAAAGCTATCATTTTAATGGTTGGACGGTTGTTAATGAAATCGCTTATTGCCTTAGCAAAAAGCATCATAATAACCATAGAAATAATTACAGAAATATAAATTACCACCATTGGATTATGTCCCGTTGACTCTTTTAATCCATTTGTCATACCAATAGCAGTAATAACTGAATCAAAACTAAAAACAATATCAACTAAAACTATTTGCATAATTACAGCACTCAATTTACTTTTTGCTGACGCTGATTCTTCTTCTTCACCCGTA